>JBJMGN010000266.1:0-14619 GCA_045807885.1 Pyrinomonadaceae bacterium
CCGAATCTTTACCGCAAAAGGAAGCACGAATCCAAATGCCACGCTTGCGGGGGCGAATAGTGTAACCGCCGCGACGAATGATTTGATTCCCAATCCGAACGAGGCAGAAGCGATCAAGCCGAGAACGATATCTTTTGAAAAAGTGGCAATCGATACCAGTCCACCGGCCAGGAAAATCACGGAGGCGAGCACCTTCACGGTTGGAAACTTATCCGCAATGCGTCCGCCCAGCCAATACCCCAGGCTCAGTGCCGCGAGTATCACGCCGATCAGGCTAGTCCATATATAGGTCGAGGTTCCGAGATATGGGGCCATTATTCGGGAGCCATTGATCTCAAAGATCATAACGAGAGCACCGCAGGCGAAAACCGACGCCGCAAGAGCGAATCGCCCGGATTTTTCGTAGAAATTCGTCATACGAAAAAGCCCGAATTGAAGAGCTGATGCTTTCCAAAACGGGCCGAAATGTAAACCTAAGAAGGGGTCAGGCTGACGTTACGCCGAAGCCGTTTTTTTTTCTCCAGTATCATTAATAAACGTGTGCCATTGTTCACCAAACGGTGCGGGCCGCTCAGCGAGTATGATCTTAAAGAACTGTTCCTGGATCATCTGCGTAATTTCACCCCGTTTTCCGCTTCCTACGGTTATACGATCCACCGAACGTATAGGTGTGATCTCTGCGGCAGTTCCCGTAAAGAAGAGCTCGTCGGCGAGATACAACGCCGCACGCTGAATATTCGTTTCGACGATCTCGATGCCAAGTTCACGAGCGATCTTCAATACAGAATCACGCGTTATTCCAGGAAGTATTGAAGCTCCCAGTGGGGGTGTGATAAGTCTTCCGCCATTTACGAGGAATATATTTTCACCCGACCCTTCGGAAACATAACCGCGATCATCTAAGGCGATGCCTTCGGTAAATCCGCCGAGTATCGCTTCCATCTTGATCAATTGCGAATTCATATAATTCGCACCGGCCTTCGCCATTGCGGGCATTGAGTTTGATGTTATTCTGGTCCAGCTCGAAACGCATACGTCAATTCCGTTCTCGATCGCTTCTTCCCCAAGATATTTACCCCACTGCCAAATTGCGATATACGAATCGACAGGGCTCCCAAACGGATTAACACCAAAAGATGGTTTGTTTTCGTCGAGGCCACGCATGATCAATGGCCGAATATAGCATTCATCTAGTCCGCTGCCGCCAATGAGATTTACCGTCGCGTCACAAAACGCTTGACGGTCAAATTGGGTTTCCATGCGGTAGATCTTGGCCGAGTTCAACAAACGCTGCATATGCTCGGTTAGGCGAAAGACCGCCGGGCCCTTCGAAGTATCGTAGCAACGAATGCCTTCAAATACGCTCGATCCGTAATTCACGACGTGTGACATTACGTGAATGCGGGCATCATTCCAATCAAGGAACTCGCCATTCTTCCAAACCTTAGGCCCGATCTTCATCGTTGCCACATCTTTTCCTGCCATTTAAAGCCTCCATCGAACCGAAGTACGTCTTAAGCAGAACTAAACCCCAGTTCGATGCCTAAAGCACAGTATAAACCATTGGCCGATTTCTTAATAAAACGCGAAATAAAAAATGGGCGGAGGCATCGCCCGACCCATTCGTGAATTACCCTCAGATACTAAAGGATTCTGACCTTGGGTGCAGTATCGTCCAACCGGGAATTGAATATCGAGCCTCCGCCGGTTGAAAACAGGACGACCGGTTGGTCGCCGGCTCCATTTAGAGAGCCAGGCAGTACGAAGTCAAATTCAAAAACACCGGGCTCTACTTGCGTTGCATTCGTGAGGATTTGGCCGCCCGAAATAGTCGAGCTGCCGATTCGAACGCTAAGTTGAGCCGCTGTTCTATCCAAAATACCTGTCGCCCGAATTCGAATTACGGTCGATACACGCGTACCGCCTCTTTCCTTAAACGTTGTTACAGTGAAAGGCTCGGTCGTGTGCACGCGGTTCGTCACATTCCTAAGATCGGCTCGGCCACCTGCACCAGGAACCGGTGAGGTCGTGAATATATCGGGCCTGGTGGGCACTATCGCTATCGATCCGGTAAACTCCACGCCATTGTTATTAACAACAAACGGGTATGCGGTTCCGGTTGCTATCGAATTAAGTCCTTCGGGAACGACAAATGTAATCTCGTTCTGGCTTACCGACTTCAAGCCGCACATTACACCGTTTATCGACATCGTCACACCGCTAAGCTCCATCGGCAGGGGAAAGACCCGTTGAAGCGAACCAACCGCTGTACGTGGCACGACCGGCTGGTCACTCGTATAAGTAATCGTCGCTAACATTCCTGGTGATATCCCGAGAAATGAAGCGGGCGTCACCGGCGTCGGCGTCGGTACCGGCGTCGGAGTAGCGGTAGGAGCTCCACTAGGACCAGGAGATGGCGTCGGAGTGGGTGTTGCAGTCGGTGTTGGCGTTGGAGTCGGAGTTGGAGTTGGTGTTGCCGAAGGTGTAGCTGTCGGAGACGGAGTAGGCGAAACCGACGTTTCGATCGGCATCCGGCTGGCACCTGTGAAAAAACTAACGGCCGCAGCAGATTGTGCGGTCACTGTCGGTTTATAAAGATAATACGATTCCGACAGCAGATCGAGATTGCCGGTTCCGATTTCTGCCAAGGCAAAATTGAATGCAAATCGTTTCGACGAATTACTCGGTAATGCCTGTGTTTGCGGCAAAATGAAAGAACTTCCGATCGGGAATTTCGTTAGCCGGTTAAAGATGGCCGTAGCAGGCGCTGTAGAAAGATCGTAGGAGTAAATCTGTACGGGGCGAAAATCGATCGGGTTTAAGCCATCAGTCTCGGTTGTCGGTACTGTACCATCGGGCTTTATATTCATCCGAGATGACAACAACATGGTCGCGGGGTTACCCGTTTCGTCATAGTCCGTAAAACCCGGATACCGCTGTACATCACCACCACCTGCTTCGGAATCGGCATTACTGCGTGCTGCGATTCTTCGAAAACTATTATTGTCGTAATCGTAAAGATAAGTTCCGAAACTTGTCTGGTAAGTGACAGGTGAATTTTCAAACTCCGCGAACGAATCGAACGCGATAAATCGCCCGTTCCGGCTCATGCGTTTGCCGAGATCCAGTATGTTTACAATGAGGCCGGGACTGGTAGGAGTCGTCGTCGTGACCTGCCGACAACCTGTCGGTGAGCCGGAAGAATCAAGATTTACAACAAAAACTTCTTCGTTTCGGCTTGATGCCGGATTGGACCCGCAATCGACGCCCGGAGCCGGGCTTGGCATCGGACTTGGCAAAGGAGAAGGTGCCGGTGTAGGTTGCGTAACAGGGACCGGATCGTCTCCGGTACTCGCAAAAACAACACGTGATCCATCCCCAGATATGGTCGGATTTTTATTGTATATCGGATCCGAAATTGGCCCCCGTGGCGTCCGGGTCAACTGATGGAATATACCTGATGCACCAAACCCGCCGCCATTTTGTGTGTAAGCAAAAATATCGTCGTTGTCATCGACCGGAAATGCATTCCCGTTAGGTACCAGATCCCGAGTCGAAACAAACGCAATTGAAGATCCATCATCATCGATACTCGGATCGTGGTTGTCGTCTGCGACCGAGGCCAGGCCAAAACTCGAACCGCCTTGCGGCAGCCTGCTGGGGTTCGTGTTCGTTACCAGTAAAAAGCTACCGCCACTCAACTGTGTAAACGGGACCTCGTCTCCGGTCGTAAGATCTGCCGGCGCGTAAGCAGGGATTTGGTATAGCCACACCTCCATATTTGCATCGCTGGCAAGCGGATTCGCCGGCGGTGTTGGAGTAGGCGTCGGAGTTCCGGACGGAGTCGCAGTTGGGGCCGGGGTCGGCGTTGGTGACGCCGTTGGTGTAGGAACTGGCGTGGGCGTTGGAGTCGGCGTAGGCGATGTAAACGCGTTTCCATTAAAACTGCCCGGATTTGTCGAATTTGCAGCTGCGGGTGTTGAGGTTGTCGCGTTCGAACTAAACACTATAAACCGACCGTCTGTGCTGATCATCGGCCGCTTATTTGTTATTAAGACCCGAACATTTCCAAGTATCGGTGCCGCGGAAGTGTTGTAAAGCACACTTTGAGTGTCGGTAATCTGAAAGATCCGGCGTTGTGCAAAATCGAACAGAAATATCTCCGGGTTGCCGTCTTCGTTTCTTGGATTTTCCGTCGCTAAGTTCCCCTCCGACTCAAACACAACAAAGCGGCCGTCGCCGCTGATACTTCCCGCAAACGACTCCCGGGGAGAATCAGTGAATTGCCCGATTAGCGTGTGTGCTTGCGCAAAAGCAGATAAAGGGCTTAAGAATAAAACGCAGCAAATAAATAAGAAAGAGTGCCGAAGCGTCACAGAGTCCTCCAATCTAGCGGTCGGCATACTCGCTATGGCAAGTCGCAATAAGGCCGCATTACAGCAAAACATAGTATTTTAAAGATTGAACGCCGGTTCTGCAAGGAACGGGCGCACGAATCGGTATAATCAGATCTGCTTACTGTACGATAGATGCGTCAAGCCTGCTATATGGTTGTTAGGCCCCTGAATCGAATGGATTAAAGATCCTGACCTCATTTTCTAGTTTAATTGTTGATGGTATCCAGTCCTCAATTGATGATCGTTGCCGGCGAGGCTTCAGGTGATGTGCTAGGCGCAGAACTTGTAAGTGAGATCCGTGCGATTGCTCCGAGCCTGTCGATCTTTGGCACTCCTGGTCCGCAAATGCGTGCGGCAGGCGTGGAATCGTTGATTGATTCTGATGATTGGTCAGTCGTAGGTATCGGAGCTGTCATTCGATCCATACCTAAATTCCTTTCAATCAAAAAGCGTCTCATTGCTGCCGCGAATAGCAGAAAACCTTCTGTCGTTATTTTGATCGATTTTCCAGAGTTTAACTTACGGATAGCAAATGAACTTAAAAAGAATGGTCATTGCGTGATCTATTATGTATCCCCGCAAATTTGGGCTTGGCGAAAAGGCCGGATCAAAGCTATTCGCAACAGTGTCGACCTCTTGTTATCGATCTTACCTTTCGAAAAAGAATGGTATTCGGACGAGGGGATCGAACATGTAACGTTTGTGGGGAACCCCATTTCCACGAGAACTGTGCCGACACTTTCGCGAGAGGCCTTTTGCTCAAAATATCAAATCGAATCAGAGCAAGAAATCGTCGCTTTACTTCCCGGAAGCAGAAAGAGAGAAATTAGGCGACATCTGCCGGTCATGCTCGAGGCTGCGAAACTACTTTTGCAAAAGGATGTGAGTCTTCAAATTGTAATTGCTGCATCGGCTGGGAACAGCATGCTGGTAGACCAGATCGTGTCGAAGTTCAGGAACGATGGAGATCTTTCAAACCTGTCGATCAGCTCACTAGAGGGTGAGGCGATAAATGTTTTGAACGCTTCGACCGTCGCCGCGGTCTCGAGCGGTACGGCGACACTTGAAGCTGCGGTGATCGGGACACCGATGGTGGTCGTATATAAGCTTCCAAAATTGGATTACGCGATCTTCAAACATATGGTGCAGGCACCCCACATTGCACTTGTTAACCTGATCGCTGGAAAGCGTTTGGTCAATGAATTTGTTCAGGATGGATTTACCGCGGAAACTCTTGCTGACGAGCTATTTCGTTTACTCGAACCTGCTGAAAATGCGAAAATGCGGACAGAGTTAACCGCCTCTACTAGCCACTTACGTTATGGTTCTCCATCGCAACGTGCAGCGCAAGAAATCTTGAACTTTATCAAGAAGAAAACAGGGAACGGATTCGGTGCGTAAAGTACTGTTATCAAAAAACGATCAGTGAAATGTACGATTTTCGGAATAAAAAACGAATCGGATTAAGATCGGCGAAGTCCAAATCGGCTCAACGATCATCGTCGGATTCCGTGGACTCCAATCTATTTCGTAGATCTTGAACGTTTTTGCGGAGCCGGGAAAGCGATCCAAGAGCGGCAAAGTTTTCTGTAAATTCATTTAACGGCCGAGCGGGAATTCCCGCCCAGATACCCTCGTAAATCACCTTGTTCGGAAATACCGCCGACTTAGCGGCAATTACGACACCCCTTTTCAAAGTGACATGGTCGGCGATTCCGACCTGTCCTGCAAGCACAACATCATCTTCCAACACGGAGCTTCCGGAAATTCCGGACATTGCAACGATGATGCAATTCTTCCCAATTCGCACGTTGTGAGCGATTTGAACGAGATTATCGATCTTAGTTCCTGCTCCAATTCGTGTCTCGCCGAGTGCACCCCTATCGATGCAGCTATTAGCACCGATCTCAACATTGTTCTCGATAACGACCGTACCAATTTGGGGAAATTTTACTTGCTCGCCATTTTCATCCTTTACGTAACCAAAGCCGTCGGCGCCGATGACAACACCTGTATGCAGGACGACATCGTTTCCTACGGAACAGCCATCCTCAATAAAAACATTTGCATGAAGCACGCAACGGTTGCCCACCGAAACGTTGTCTCCGACCTTCGCACCGGCCCGGAGTTGTGTGTCCGCTCCAATGGTTGCATTTTCACCGATGCACGCAAACGCCCCCACGAAAACGTTCGAGCCGAGCTTGGCCGATTCAGCAATTACTGCGGAACGATGTATTTCAGCATTCCTGTTTTTCGGCGGATGCAGGAAAGCAGCCAATTTTGCAAATGAGAGCCTGGGATTGGCGACAGCGATCTCACACGGGAATTTCGAATTAGCTATGCCGCTCGGAATAATCACGCAGGATGCAAAAGTGGAAACATCTTGTTCCGTCTTTATCACAAACGAGATATCACCCGTCTTCGCGTTCTCCAGGTCAGCGACTGAACCGATCTCGACATTCGGATCGCCGCGCAATTCTCCGCTGAGAAAATTAGCAATTTCTCGAGTTTTCATTACTCGAAATTATAGTTGTTTTTTGATAAAAGTCAGGAGCCATTAACCTGCAATTCGCTCCGCAAGGTCAATAGAAGATTGAAGAAAAATCTCGGTTCCGACGAGTTTGACACCTCGTTCGGTTTCCAGCCGTCGCAAAACCTGTGCCGCTTCGCTATCGAGAAAATCGAGATCGGCCATATCGATAACAATCGATCGGTCAGTCTCATCGCCCGCTACCAAGCGTTCAAGCAAGAGAGCATCGTCTAGCAACATTTCGCCTTCCACTCTAAATGAAACAAGCCCTTCCGATTCGTTTTGCGTTATCTGTGTCGGCATATTCCGGGGAATTATATCCGTGATACGAAAACTGTCAACTATTGTTTCACGGGGTCTAAACCCGAATGTTGCATGTAATTCTAGGCAGATGCTGGTAAAACGTCCGCCGTTCGGCTGCGCGTGACAAGAAAAACGCCGGCAAAAACCAGCATCGCTGCGAAAACAAAGCGAATATCAAGCGTTTCGTTAAGAAAAACCGCAGCTAGAATAAAGCCGATAAGCGGCTGGAGGTAAATAAATACCGCTACGATTGCTGGGCTCACCCTAGTGATAGCATAAGCATTCAAGAGATAGGGCACCGCTGTCGCGAAGATTGAAATATAAACAACCAGCAACGTAATTTTTGGTGAGAATTGATTAGCTGTTTCGCCAATGAGCAGCGAATAGGCACCTGCTGGTACACAAAAAATGCAGGCGAAAATGAACACCCACATCATCGAGCGAAATGCCCCGTTTCTCGTAACGACCTCCTTCGACGTTGCTACGTAGATACCAAAAGCAAGTGAATTGCAGACGATCATCAAGTCGCCGATGGTTGTCTGTGATGAAAACGAGGCTTTACGTGGATCGATGAGAATTATCGCACCTAAAGCTGAAAGTACCACCCCGAGCACTTTTATGAAATGAAGGCGTTCGCTTCCAATGATCACACCGACGACAAGTGTAAAAATCGGTATTGTTACTACAAGCAAAGACGTGTTCGATGCTTTTGTAAGCGAGAGGCCACCAATAAACAGCAATTGATTTAAAACGACACCAAAAAATCCGAGAATTGCCAACTGCAAGTAATCGTTGCGTCGCTGGAGCCATACCCGTTTGCGAAAAGTTTGAACGCCCAGAAGAACAATGGCTGCGATCAATACACGAATGCCCACTAAAGTTGCCGCAGGCAATTCGGCAAGCACGACCTTCGCAATCACGGGAAGCGAGCCGAATAGTAATTGTACGGTCAACAATGCGATCACCGGGCTTACCGAGACCCCATCATTTTGATTCGGTGCGCTTCTTTGGTCCAGAGTAGTTGTAGAGACAATGGTGGTGAACTTAACTTGCGATCTTAACCGGAAATTGTCGGCTGTCAGGCTCAGACATGCTGCTCTAAACCAGCATCATCGCCGGGGTCTCGAGCATTTGTTTGAACGTTTGCAGGAACCTGGCCCCGGTTGCCCCATCGACAACGCGATGATCACAAGACATCGTAACCTGCAAAATGTTCCGCACAACGATCTGGCCGTCGCGAACGACGGGCGTTGGATTTGAGGTGCCGACAGCGATGATCGCGGCCTCGGGCGGATTGATGATCGCGGTAAATTCCTTAATGCCCATCATGCCCAGATTGCTGATCGAAAATGTCGCTCCGGTGTATTGCTCTGGTTGAAGTTTCTTTTCTTTTGCCTTAGCGGCCAAGTCCTTTATCTCCGCCGAAATTTCGGCGAGGCCTTTTAAGTTCGCACCGCGCACGACCGGCGTGATCAGGCCTTCGTCGATCGCAACAGCAACACCAATATCTGCCTGTTCATAGAACCGAACGATCTTGTCCTGATAAGAAGCGTTGACCCATGGATGTTTCAGCAGAGACACGGCAGCGGCTTTCACAATGATGTCATTCACACTGATCTTCAAATTCTCATCGAGATTCGCATTTATCTGCTTTCGGACCGCAAGAGTATTGTCCATTTCGATCTCAACCGTGAGGTAAAACGTCGGGATCGGGCCGATCGACTCTGCAAGGCGGCTCGCGATGACCTGCCGCATTTTCGAGGCCGGTTCATCGTTATAAGCTGACGCTCCTACAACGGTTGAAGGCGTGAACTGCCTCGCAGTAACAGGTGCAGCAGCCCGCGCTCCGCCGGCAAGTGCCTGCTCGATATCTCGCTTGATAATTCGGCCGTTCGGTCCGGAACCGGACACATTTCGCAGATCGATACCATTGTCGGCGGCCATTCTGGCCGCGATCGGGGAGACGATCATTCTGCCGTTCGAATGTGCAGCTTTATCGCTGCGAACACTCGCCACCGTTCGTGTTTCTGCCTTTGCGGGCCCCTCTTCCGCTTTCGAAGTCGGTTGCTCAGCAGTAACCCTCTGGTCTACCGTTGACGCAGGCGGTTCGGATTTTTGTTCGGCAGTCGCCGGCGGTTCCGGCCTCTTGCCATTTGAGGAAACCTCGCTAAGCAATGCCGATATGTCTTCGCCCTTATTTCCGGTGATCGCGATGGCTTCGCCGAGAGCGGCTGTTTCGCCTTCGCCTTTTAATATCTTCAAAAGCGTACCGCCCGTCAGAGCGGTCATTTCCATCGTAGCTTTGTCGGTATCAACCTCGGCGAGGGTTTCGTTCGCCTCGAAAGTGTCGCCTTCATTTTTGACCCAGCGCGCTATCTGCCCTTCTTCCATCGTGGGCGAAAGCTTCGGCATTAAAAATTTTTCAGCCATAGTTTCAAAGCTCTCCTCCTTACAAAGGAGGGATAGCAGCGGCCTCCACTTAGGAGGTGGTTCTCGTGCCGTTCTTCCAGAAAGCCTTCTGCATTACTCTCTATTATTCGCGATCATCCGCAATCTTTCTTCGCGCGTTTTCTTTTTCTCGTTATATCCTTTCTCACCGTACGGTTCGAGCTTTGCCAGCCACAGATCCTCAAGAAATTCGAGATCGGATTTGTAGTCGTAATTCATGTCTTCACGTGGAACGATCTCTTCAAGCACCTCGAATGCGAACTTTTCAGCACCTAATTGCTTCCAGTCAGCTTCAAGTGTTTTGTTCGGGTGTGCACCGGCAAAAAGCTGAAAACGAACCCGGTTGAACATCGCTCCCAGATCCATCGACGATCCGACGAAGATCTTACCGTTAATTTGGTTCCGTACCTGAAAAACACCCATCGGCCGTCGGGATGCCCGGTACTCTAATTTTGCGGCCTTTTTGTCCATTTACAGGTAACAAACTTCCTTTACTGCCGCAATAATCTTTTCGACATCCGGCAAAGCCATCGCTTCTAGGTTCTTCGCGTAGGGCATCGGTGTTTCCGCGGTCGATATTCGCTTTATCGGGGCGTCCAGGTAATCAAACGCACCGTCCATGACTTGATATACGATCTCAGCGCCAACGCTGGCAAACGCATGCGATTCTTCTGCTATAACAAGCCGATTCGTTTTCCTGACCGATCCGACGATCGTGTCGATATCCAGCGGCTTGATCGTTCGCGGGTCAACGACCTCGACGGAAACATCAAACTCAGCCTGCATCTTTTCAGCGGCCTGCAATGCAAGCGGTACTGTCATTGAACGAGCAACGATGGTACAGTCTGTGCCTTCTCGCTTTACATCTGCAACACCTAGCGGGATCGTAAAATCGCCACCTTCAGGAACTTCGCCTTTAAGGCCATACATTCGCTCCTGTTCCATGAATATCACGGGGTTATCGTCGCGGATCGAAGATTTCAAAAGCCCTTTTGCGTCGGCGGCTGTCGAAGGCTGCACAACCTTTAACCCCGGAAAATTCGCATACATCGCTTCCAGCGAATGTGAATGCTGCGACGAAACCTGGTAGGCTGAGCCGTTTGGGCCCCGAAAAACCACAGGAACCTTGAATTGGCCACCCGACATGTAATACATGGCGGCGGCATGATTGATGATCTGATCGGAAGCCAAGACCGAGAAGTTCCAGGTCATAAATTCGATTACGGGCCGAAGACCCGCCATGGCCGCTCCGACGCCAACTGCGGCGAAACCGAGCTCTGTGATAGGCGTATCGATAACTCGTTTGTCGCCAAACTCTTTCCAAAGGCCGCGCGTCACCTTATAGGCGCCGTCGTATTCCGCGACCTCTTCGCCCATTACAAATACGTTCTCATCGCGGATGATCTCTTCGCGAAGGGCCTGGTTCAGTGCGTCGCGGATCGTTAAAGTTGCCATAATGAAAATACTATTTGATTCGAGTTGATTTTAAGCTTGTGATCAGGCCCGCCAACGCCAATAGTAATGCCGTGCCTGTCCCCATTACGATCCATTCCGGTCCTATCGTTGGTTCAACTAAGGCGGCCGGCTTTTGCATCTCAGTTATCTGATTTGCCAAGCCCGAGTAAAACAAACCGCAAGTCAAACCCCACGCTGCCGCCAAATATCGCCGCCCGGTGCGTTCTTTCTGTCCAACCTTCCACGCTGAAAAAAGAAGAAACGTTCCGGTCAAGATGTCGACAAAAAATGCCGTAACATCCTGCTTCTCCATCGTCCAGTTTCGGACAATCCCAAGCAGCGGGATCAATACACCAAAAAGGATGGCAAGCCATCGGCTGAATCCGGTGCTCATTTTTTCAATTACGCGAGGACGTCGGTCAGCAATTCGCTTGCGTCGGGCAGCGGACTTTCATCCGCAAATTTTACGGCCCGTTCTACCGCATCCTTAGCTTCCTCTTCGATTTGGGTAAAATCTTTTTCGCTCAGTACGCCCGACTCGTTCAAGCTGTCTTTGAAAAGCACGATCGGATCGCGTTCCTGGTACTTTGCGATTTCTTCCCTTGTTCGATAATTGCCGGGATCGGACATCGAATGTCCCATATATCTATAAGCCCGCACTTCCAATAATGTCGGCATGCTGTTCTTTCGTGCACGCTCGATCGCTCGCAGTGAGGCATCGCGTACGGCCATGACGTCCATACCATCGACGAATTCATTCGCCATCTCAAATGCATCAGCTTTCTTTGCAATGTTCCGCGTGCTCATTGCCCGATCCTGCGAGGTTCCCATTCCGTACTGGTTGTTTTCGCAGATATAAATAATGGGCAGCTTCCAAAGTTGAGCCATGTTGAGCGATTCGTGGAAAATACCTTGATTAACCGCCGCTTCTCCGAAGAAGCAAATAGTTACCTGGCCGGTTCCTTTGTATTTGGCGGCAAATGCCATTCCCGTGCCAACTCCGATCTGGCCGCCGACAATTCCATGGCCGCCGTAGAATTCCAGCTCTTTGGAAAACATGTGCATCGAACCGCCTTTGCCCTTAACACATCCTGTCGCCTTACCGTACAGTTCTGCCAAAACTGATTCGGGCGACATCCCTTTCACCATCGCCTGAACATGATCACGATAAGACGTGATCACCATATCCGTAGGTTCCAGCGCCATCATTGATCCGACCGCGATCGCTTCCTGGCCGATGTAAAGGTGGCAGAATCCGCCGATCTTACCCATGCGGTAAACCTCGGCGCATTTCTCCTCGAAACGTCGCCCGAGCACCATTTGATAAAGCATGCTGCGGAGAAGTTTCTTGTCCGTTTTCTTGATCGAATCCAGTTGGGATTTCAGGCGCTGTTTATATTCGGCCTTTGCTAGCTCTACGACGGCAAATTCCTCATTGCCGTTCTTTTCGCCGGTTTTAGATGCCGGTTTTACGCTTTTCGAGCCGGTTTTGGCCGGGGCTGCACTTTTTCTTCCCATGGCGGTTTTTGCCACTATTAAATTCCTCCGAAACGCAGCTTGCGGCCGCTGCGATCATTGCCTGAAGCAATCAATTAGTATAATCGACGCTACGGTTACAAGGCAAAATCGTCGACTCGCGATAATCAATTTAGAAAAAGCTGGTTGATTGACTTTGCGCTCTAATCGCAGGAAAATTAGCCGCGGGAACGCAATGAAAAAGGTTTCAATCAATCAGCTGATCGACGGCTTAACAAAAATCCCCGACGCCGATTTTGTCTGCGATACAGTCTATTCGTATCTTGCCGAAAACCCGGTCGAATTTGACTCTGTCAAGCAATATCTTCACTGGAGTCCGGCGTTCTATACCCGTAACCTGATCTACAAAGATACCAGGTTCGAAATGCTGGCGATCTGCTGGGAAAGCGGTCAGGTATCAAGGATTCACAATCACTCGGAACAACGATGTTGGATGACGGTGCCCCTGGGCCGTTTGAAGGGCCAAAATTTTGTTGTCGAAGAGATCGATGAAACGCGCGGCCATTGCAAACTGCGCGAGACCGATTCGTTCGAGCTTAACGATCGTGCTGTCGCCAAGGTTGAGTTGGAGGAACCGGTCCACCAGATCCTGAACCTTTCGGAATTTAACGAACGGGCCGTAAGCATTCATATCTATTCCAAACCCTACGATCGATGCCTTTCTTACTGTCGTGATACCGACACATTCAAGGAAGTAAAGCTTTATTACACAAGCATTGACGGAAAATTGTGTGACGGCGTAAGCCTTTCCGAATCGAATTAGCATTTCGACAATTTCTAATCAATAATTAGCCCCGATGTTCGAAGATCGCCGAACGCAGCGATTCTTTATAATCGCATTGTGTCTCTTTTATGCGGCTGTCCGAATATGGCGCCTTACAGATTCGTGCCTGTGGTTTGACGAGATCTTTAGTGTTCATGCGGCTGAGCACAATTGGTCCTCGCTTTTCGACTTCGTTGCACAGGACCTGATCCACCCCCCTCTTTTCTACGCACTCTTAAAGATCTGGATAGGCATCGGAGGCGAAAGCCTACACTGGCTGCGCTTATTGCCTGTTCTATTTGTCTGCGTCGCACTTGTTCCGTTTGTCCTGCTTTGCCGCGAACTAAAGCAGGAATTCCTGACGATCGTTCTTGCCCTTTTTCTTCTGTCCGTCAACGGCTCATTTATCAAATATGCGCAGCTCGTTCGAATGTACTCGCTGCTGATGTGCCTTTCCTTGTTCTCGATATGGCTATTTGCCCGTTACTTCAATCGCGGCAAGAACCTGACGGCTCTGATCGCGATCAACCTGCTGCTGATTTACACCCACTATTACGGCTGGCTAGTTGTCGGAAGCGAAATTGTCGCAATTTTGATATTTCAGCGTTTCAAATGGAGAGGAATCGTCGCGATGACCGGAGTTCTCACCGCGTTTTTCCTTCCTTGGATTTACGTTGTTTACAACGCTTCACAAAACGGCTCCAAATTTAGCCAAAATATCAGTTGGATCTCGCGGCCCGGACTCGCCGAGATCGGAACATACGCCATCGACCTCATCGAGCCGTTTTATTTTCAGGTCAGCAACGCTGAGCCGCCGTCCATTTATCGAATTTCGATCCCGCTCATACTTCTGATGGTTGCCGCAGCAGCGGTATTTGCCGCGAAGCTCAAACACATTGAAAAAGAGGAACGGAAGACCATTTATTTCCTCTCGTTGTTTTCCTTATTGCCAATAATTGTCGTCTTCCTCGTCAGTTGGCTCCTGCCTCACTCCATTTGGGGTACGCGACATCTGATCATTGTTGCCGCTCCGTTCACTTTGCTGATCGCGACCTTTCTAACAAAGTTCAAAGACGATGCATTTCGTATAGGCATTATTACCTTGATAGTGCTGTTCTCAGGTTACGCATTCTTCCTCTATGCCTCGCGAACGACTCCCGTTTACGTCTGGTGTGCCTGGGAGGGTA
>JBJMGN010000267.1:0-6220 GCA_045807885.1 Pyrinomonadaceae bacterium
TGTCAGGACCGTTGAGACCCATCGCCGTACTATCCACCGCAAGCTAAAAATCAGTTCCCTCGCCGATCTTGTCCGTTACGCGATCCGTCACGATCTTGTCCGGCCATGAACTACGTATTAATACGTAGAACACGTTATACATAGCAATCCTAAATCATACTTAGTAAAGGGTTTTCAAATACCAAATCTAGAGTATTGTTTTAAGACGTCCGCAGCCTTAATCTCTAACTCAGGGCTACATCAAGTATTTGAAACAGTAAATCGAATTAACGCGCAAGGGGTCGGAGACCGCGCCGGTTGTTTTCCTGAAATGACAGTCGGCGCGCGTTTCCGGGGTTGATCAAGGCTTGATGCTCTCATTTTATTGTCCTGGCCCTTCGTTCTAATCATTTATAAATCAGCGTCTGAAAGTTATCGGTATCTCTGAATTTTGGAGCTGCCTCGTTAATGGTTTGACTTTCTAGGGATAGCTGGGCGTTCGATAGACGCCTGAGCAATTTTGCCTCGCCTGCCCGTAGCCTGAAGGGAAAAACAAGGGCTTTCGGTGTCAGGTATCAGGCAGGCGGGCAAATATCCCGCGGCAACAAAAGACATTTTCGCAGTCGGACGAGATGCTGCTTCGAAAATATCTTCATGCCGCGGGATTTTTTTCGCGAATATTGTTGCTGCCGATTTGCAAGAACCTCTCAACCAATTCGGTAGGAACCTTTCAATGGCTCCGCCGGTCTATTTCAAGTCAAAAAAAGGCGACCGGTCACGTCGGACCGGCCGCTTCCGATAGATGGAAGGTCAAGGGCTCGTTAGCGCTCGCCGCCTTTCTTTCCGATCTCAGACATATGCTCGCGGTCTTTGCTCACGGCTTCGCCGCCTTTTCGAGCTGCCTCCCGGCGTTCTTCACTGCTGCCGCTGCCTTGAGAACCGCCCTGATTACCTCGTGATTGACCGCCCTGTGATTGATTACCTTTTGATTGATTATTAGCCATATTAATAAACCCCCTTGTAATTTTGTGATCTAAGATCACGGGCGGATGCAGTTGCAACGCGTGTGCCCCAGAAAACTCCGACGGTATGCATGCTGACATTTGACTGCCATCGGAATTCATATCTCCGGCCACGAAACGATTTCAATTAATTTAGGTCTTCGTAAGCGCTCATAATACGATTCGGAAATAAATGGCGCATTCTATTCCTCGGTGGCAGCCTGCGTACTTTTGCAGTTCGGCGGGCATTGAAATAAAACACATTAACTGTATGTATTGACCGGATACATCACATGCTTCCGTTTGCAAATAGACCGTCTTAGGGAAATCACCGAAACACAAATAGGGAGTATCCCTTTCACGTATGCTAACGAACATTGGGCCTCCGGACCGCGACATAGTATGCGGTCTAGGTGGCTTATGGCACGTTCGGAAAGTACATTTATTGCAATTGGCGGAGGCGGTACCAACGATTCGATCCTTGAAGCATTTTTCGATGCGATCAAGGACAAGAGCGAAGCGAGTGTCGCCGTGATGACGGTGGCGTCCAGTGAGACGAACGGCATGACGTCGGCGTACAACTCGATGTTTCGCAAACACAATGTGAAGCACGTTTCGATGATCGATATCGAAGCGCGGCAGGACGCACTCAGTCCCGCTGCTTTGAAAAAGATTGAGGACGCGGATGCGATCTATTTCACGGGCGGTGACCAGTTGAACATCACCAGCCTTTATGGCGGGAGCCCGCTGGATTATCTGCTTCGGGAAAAAGTTAAGGAAGGTGTCGTGATAGCAGGGACAAGCGCCGGCGCAGCGATGATGGCGAGCACGATGATAAAGAACGGCAACGGCGACGATTCGCCGAGGGTCGGCAACGTGGAGACGTCGTCCGGTCTCGATCTGATCGCGAACACCGTGATCGACACGCATTTCGCCCAACGCGGGCGCTACGGCCGGCTGCTCACCGCGCTCGCCCATCATCCGCACATGCTCTGTATTGGTTTGGATGAAAAAACAGCAATTGTCGCGAAAGGGAAGAAATTCAGAGTGGTCGGCGAGGGAGCGGTCACGGTTATGTGCGGTGTCTGGATCTCGCATGTGGATCTGCCGTATCGCGAGCAAGGGGAGCAGATAAGTATTTTTGACATCAGGGCCCACATCCTTTCGGAAGGGTGCTCGTATGACATGAAAACCCGTACGCCGAAGGCGCCCGCAAAAGCATTAAAGAAAGCGGCTTGAAAGTAGTTTTATGTTTACGCTTATCGAAAACGGCGAGGTTTATTCCCCAGAACCTATCGGGAAGGTGTCGGTCCTTATCGCAAACGATCACATCGTAAAGATCGGCGAAACCGATGCGCGAGCTCTGAAAAATCTCGGCGTTGAGCACGAAGTGATCGACGCGTCAGACTGCGTCGTAACTCCAGGTTTTATCGATCCTCACCAGCATCTGCTGGGCGGCAGCGGTGAGGAAGGGTTCGCATCGCAAACGCCGGAAATATCCTTAAGCGAGATCGTTTCCGCAGGTATCACGACGGTCGTCGGCTGCCTCGGTGCCGATACTCGGATGAAAACGCTTCCGGGCCTGCTCGCGAAAGTAAAGGGACTGGAAGAAGAGGGTCTTAATGCTCGAATGTGGTCGGGCGGCTACCGCGTCCCGCCGACATCTATAACCGACTCTGTAAGCAACGACATAATGTTCATAGATGAAGTGATCGGAACCGGAGAGATCGCGATCGCCGACGAACGTTCCTCGGACCCGACTGTTCAGGAATTCGCTCGAATCGCGCACGAGACCTATCTCGCGGGAATGCTCGCAAGCAAGGCAGGGCTTGTTCACATCCACGTCGGGAATGGCGAGGAAAGGTTAAAGCTACTGCGGGACGTCATTAAACAGAATGCCGTGCGTCCCGAATGGCTTTACGTGACCCATATCTCAAGATCGGAAAAACTCATGAATGAAGCGATCGAGCTTGCGAAGAATGGCAGTTTTGTAGATATCGACACGGTAGACGAAAACCTGGCGGAATGCCTTAATTTCTATATCGAAAACTACGGTTGGGAAGAAAAGCTGACTATCTCTTCGGACGCATCAAAGACCGGACCTCGAAATCTATTTGAGCAGGTTCGGTCGTGCGTTAACGAACATGGGTTCGCACTCGAAAGAGTCCTGCCATTCGTCACATACAACACGGCGTGCGCGTTGAAACTTAAAACCAAGGGCCAGGTTGCCGAAGGAAAGATCGCCGACATTCTGGTAATGCGTCGAGAAGGTCTTGAACTCGTCGAAGTGCTAAGTCGCGGCCGGCGAATGTTCCGTGAGGGAAAACTCTCGGCGCGAGAAAAGTTTCTGGAAGACAGCAACCGATCTATCGAGCTTCATGGTTCGAAAAACGGCAGTTCGAACGGCGAAGATCCGTATTTTGAAACTACGCAAGTTCTCAAAACAAGCGTGGACGACAGCGTGATGTGTAAAGAAGTAAAAAGCGCTTAACGGGCGTATTGAAGCAAACAATTTCATGGGCCCTAAAAAGGTCTATTGAAGATGCGGCCCGAGGGCCGTGAAATTAAACAAGGGGATATAAAAGTAATGCCAAATAATAAAGGTAAATCAGGATCAGGCGGCGGCCGTGGTGGTTCATCCGGCGGGGGTTCGAAGAGCGGTGGCTCGTCGGGTGGCGGCTCCAAATCGGGCGGCGGTTCCAAATCAGGCGGCGGGAGCAAAAGCTCCGGGAACCGATAGCTAGATCCACACAAATATAAGGGCCGGATGCTCAACACATCCGGTCTTTTGATCTTCTACAGCGATACACACCGGCTCAAAGCCTGTCGACATCCCGCACGGTGAAAATGTTTCCGTATAAACCAGCAAGAAAATCCTTGATTTCGACCGGCTAAGCTAATAGTATTCGCGCTTCTGAAAATTATTAGAATTCCGGCTTCCGTGGTCGCCTTTGACAGGGGTGGAAAATTCAGTCGCTAAAACAATGTTTAGGCGAGCCGCAAATGCGATAGTGGCCGCAACTATTGTCCTCGGGTCAGCCGGCTTATTATGCGCCCAGCCAACGCAGGACCGCGCCTCGATCAAAACGGTGACAGACCAGACCGATTGTTTCAGTTCCAAAATTAGCGGGCGAGAAACAAAATGGTATCGACACGAAATTGGATTTATTTCCGTTTGCATTCCGGAAACGATGGTCCGGCGGCGCACGGAACGTTGCGCCGACAAGTGTTTTATCTTCGAGAACGAAGACCTTTTTTTCGACGTGGACCTTAGCGTTTCGGCGTGGCGCCCCACCTTTCAAAAACGCTTTGCAAGCTATTCCGGTGTGAGTAGGACGATAGATGGAAAACCCTCGACGGTTTGGATTTTCGAAGATACGGGCAAATTTAAGTACGCGGCCGGCGTGAATATCATTCTCGAACGCGGCCAGGTCGGGATGGGCGTTTATTTGTTCTCAAAAACCGCCGATCCAAAACCGATCGCCGACCGTATGTTCAACTCTATCCGTTTCATCAAAACAGAGCCGAATTGATCGGTGACAGCTTTCCCTGTTCGTTGTTCACTGTTCACTCTTTTCCGATAGTTCCCTTCCTTACAGAAACCGTTTTCGTTCCATGTTATTTACTTGGCGCGTTTAGCTTTTTTTTGGGGGGAGAAAACGATGCGGATTACTTCGGTCTTGTTATTTCTGGTTTTGGTAGCATTTTCAACGGTTCCCGCCGGCACAGCATTCCAGCTTCATTTCAAGACCTATTGCCTGGACGGCGACGGCGAGCTCACCGATTGGGTCAGTTCGCGTCTCGACGCTTACCTCGTTGGAAGCGAGCACGAACTTGCCTTTCGGGGCCACCGGTGGGAGATCTGGTCAAGAGAAGCAGGCGGATCGACAACGCGATACGCTGTTTGCGCCAGATTGAGCGACGGTGCAAAACCTGACACTGTCAGGCTCGAAAATACGTGCGGCAAATGTACGCGATTCGTAGTTTCAAGAAAGACCGCTGATGGAGAAACGAAGCGCCGCGAGTTCGAACTCGATGCCAAAAAAAGCCGGCACTTTCGCAAGCTGCCCGGCGCGGTTATCAGGGTTGAAGGCGAAGGCGAATGTACCGAATGACTCGCGATCGTCATCCTCAACTAAATGGTTAGGAAACGGCAAACTGGATCCACGAAGCCAGGCACTGAAATGTCTCGGTAAATGGCTTTCATATCATGAACAATTTCGTGTACTTTCTGTGCCATATATGCTACATTGTCTTACGATTAGGCGATACCAGAACTGCGCCCTTTGATCTTTGAAAACGGGAAGTCAGAATTCATAAGTCAGAAAGTCGAAGTTTGATCCCGACTTTCGAATTTCATTTCCCAATCCGCGAGGGCTGTGACACACGTGTGGCGCACTTTTTTCAAAAATCGCTGGATTTTGCTTCCAAATTGGCTGTAAATTTTGCAAATAGGCCGCTTATTTGTCCCGCTAAGGTGCGGGACAAGCCCGGGACAACGGCGGGACACGAGCGGGACAGGTTCTGAGAATGAAGGCTGAAGGAGTCAGGTTAACTATTAGAAAACTGACGACTTACGCATTTATTTATCTCGATTAACGGAATATGCGTTCGACGGCGGGACAAGAAAAAGAGGCCCCGAACTCGAGGCCTTCTTATCGTTTAATGCATTCAGCTTATCGTTCGCCGATCGGTTTATACTTCAAGCCTCTCTGGCCGATGTATTCAGGTCGGGGGCGGATGAGTTTGTTGTTGGCGTATTGTTCGAGAATGTGGCCGGTCCAACCGGAGATGCGGCTGACGGCGAAGATGGGCGTGAAGAGGTCGAGCGGAATGCCCATCAGGTAATAGGTCGATGCGGAGTAGAAATCCACGTTCGGGTGCATTCCCTTTTTCTCGAGCATGAGCTGTTCGATTCGCTGCGACATTTCGTACCACTTCTGCTCGCCCTTCTTGTCGGCCATCTGCTTTGAGAATTTGCGAAGCCAGGTGGCACGCGGGTCTTCGGTCTTGTAAACCGCATGGCCGATGCCCATGATCTTTCGCTTTTCTTCGAGTGCTTTATCGAGCCAGGAGTCGATCTTCGACGGATCGTCGATCTCGATCAGCATCTTCATCACGGCAGTATTCGCTCCGCCATGCAGCGGACCGGCGAGGGCCGCAATACCGGCGGTCACGCAGCCGTACATATCTGCAAGCGTGCCGGCGACGACGCGGGTGGTGAACGTCGAGGCATTGAG
>JBJMGN010000268.1:0-4995 GCA_045807885.1 Pyrinomonadaceae bacterium
AAAGTAACCGAAGGAACTTGTGACCGCAGAATACCTAATTCCCGTCGTTACGTCTTGAGTGACAATTGAAACGTTACGCAGGCCTCGGCCCCTAGAGTCCAGAACACGGCCGGAAACGCTCACAGGCGAGGCCGTGGGGGCAGCCTCCTGACTAGTGAAGGTACACGTGACCGTTTCACCTTGCTCAGCCTTGATCGTAGCTTTTCTGTTTATCACATCGACCGAGGTGTTTTGCAAATTCGGCATTCCCGAACCTCCTGTTTCAATACACTGGATCGAATTCAGGCTCCAACCCGAAAGTGCTCCTTCTGTCACAACTATGTCGCTTGTGGCTTCAGTCGGTGCAATATTCGGATTATCAAAACGGTCCGAAGGGGGAGCATCGTTATCGACCAGTGAAAATGACGGAGTTCCCAGATTTGTTGCACTGTATCCGAACGCCGTATTCGACGACGTCTGGCCGTTTGCGGTCACAACCTGTTTAATTATCGTCACTCGCGCGGGGGCAAAAGCGGGTTGGGATCCGCCTAGCCATGAATAAAGAAGCTTATTTGCACTTACGCCGTCAACATTCCAAACAACTCCATTTGTGGCACTGTTTAGGATCTGCGAAGTTACCGCAGCTGCGCTTGCCGTCGGGTTTGTCTCTAAATAAAGAGCCGCAACCCCGGCGACGTGCGGTGCAGACATTGAAGTCCCACTCATTGAACGGGCGGAAACGTCGTCAGCATTGCTCAGTGAAACGATCCCATTGCCTGGCGCGAATATGTCGAGGCATGCGCCTTGGTTGGAATACCCGGGCCGAGCATCGTTACTTGCGATAGCGCCTACGGTGATCGCATTGGGTATACGTGCCGGGGAATACAAACACGCGTCACCGCCATTATTCCCAGCTGCGACCGTGTAGGTAACGCCCGAGGCAATCGAATTGGAAATTGCATTGTCTAGCGTGTTCGAAGTCCCACTTAGAGAGAGGCTCATGTTCGCCACCGCAGGATTTATTCGGTTCGAAGTTATCCAATTAACGCCTTGTAATATGCCAGAAACCAACCCACTTCCATCGCATCCCAGAACACGCACGGCATGGAGTTGGACGTTCTTTGCTACGCCATAGGTCGCGCTTCCGATCGTTCCGGCTACATGCGTTCCGTGCCCATGACAGTCATTTCCATTTTGTCCGTCACCGACAAAGTCGGCAGCTACGGATGCGCGGCCGCCAAATTCCTGATGGGTTACTCGGATTCCAGTGTCAAGAATATAGGCGTGGACACCATTTCCGGTGGCTGAATACTGAAAAGTGCCGCTCAGAGGAAGTGGTCGCTGGTCGAGGCGGTCAAGGCCCCATGTCGCGTTCGATTGAATCGATGCGGCCGATGCATATGCATCTTCTTCGACGTATTCAACACGATCGTCTTTGCTCAATTCGATCGCCGCTGCCTCATCCATTGCAGCCGCGAAACCGTATATCGCGGTGTCATACACAGATGTGACATTCGCGCCAAATTCGCCTGCGAGTTGATACGATGCGCTTTCAACGTTGTAATTAGTGGCGGCAAATTCCGTTTGGCCAGCCTGCTTTAATACAACGATATACCGTCCGGGAGCAGCATTAACCGAACGAAAGAACTTGGTCCCTTTGGCAGCCGAAGTTTGTGTTACGAGATTTCCGGAAAGAATGCAGGCGAGCAGCAAGCTCGAGAAGACAAGAAGCTTTTTCATCGTGATCTTAACTCCGTGAAAAGTTTTAGGGGGGTCTGCGGAAAGCGTTTATGCAGGTAAAGATGTGGAAGGCATCATTACGCCTCAGTAAACAAAGTAAAACAATCTTGTACCAAGGTCAACAAACATTTTTTCAATATGACTGACCCGAATGCAATTTGAATGAATTTCTGTCAGGCTGACCGAAACGATGAATTAACCGTGTCCAGTAGGGAACCGTAAGCATTCAATTTGCTAGACTTTTGTTATATGGACGAAAAGCTAAAACAATTAACAGGGAAGCGGATCGATGTGAATTGCGGCGCGGGATCGGTTTTTCGAGGCGTGGTAGAGGACGCTGATGACAAAATCTTGGTTATTAAGGACGAAAATGACCTGGTGATCAACATTTCGATCAATAAGATAATCGCGGTGACCGAATGCGTTGATCCTGTGACACGTCCGGGATTTATCGTATAACGAATTGGAAAG
This sequence comes from Pyrinomonadaceae bacterium, assembly GCA_045807885.1. GTDB lineage: Bacteria > Acidobacteriota > Blastocatellia > Pyrinomonadales > Pyrinomonadaceae > OLB17. The sequence continues at coordinate 2,191 of JBJMGN010000268.1, forward strand.
AAATTAGGCCCGGCAATTAAATAGCCGGGCCTTTCAAATTTTCTTATTTTTCGATTTATTTTCCTGCGGTTGAAACGGTCACCGGCGAAACATATTTTCGAAATCCTACGATCCTTTTTTCCCAGTATCCTTTGAAGGGAGAATATGTAATGCCTTTGCTGGACGAAGCGTGGTAGAAACCGTTTGCGTCCGCAACAATTCCCATGTGTCCGAGCCCGTTAAAGAATACTAAAGTACCGAATTTATATTTGTCGGCTTCCTCGACCGGCATTGAAAATGCCCAAAGCGTTCGCGCGCTTTGGCGTTCGAAGCCCATTCCTGATTCGCCGAAGACCGACCATACAAAACCTGAACAGTCGTAACGATTCGGACCGCTGGATCCGTATCGATATGGAATTCCCATTTTGGATTCGATCGAACGCACCATCGAGCTTGTCGTAGAATTGTCGTATCTTGAAATCCGGGTCGTAGACGGAATGATCGCAGCAGTCGGGCGTGAATCCGCAGTTTTCTCGACTAATTTTTGTTTATATTCTTCGTTGATCTTGAGGTCGTTCGTTAGAGGTTGGCGTGTTGGGGGAAGGTTAGTCGGTTGTGACGAAAGCGTCGTCTTGGTCTTATCTACCTGAAGAACCGGTTGGTTCACCGGGCGGCTTAACACTGGCTTGGCGACCTTTTCCCGATCTTGCGCCGCTGTGTTGACTACACCAGCGGCAAAAACTACAAAACACAAGACGGGTACGACTCTAATTAATTTCGTCAAACTTATTCTCCTTTTGTGCGGCAATTCAAAAGGTAAAGCAAAAAGCTACCGAAAATTTCGGCCCGAAGATCAAATTATCCGCTTGAATTATTTTTTTAAGGGTGGCTAATAGCTTTTGAAACTTGCAGGGGAAACGCAACAAAACGTTTCGATCTATTAGCTAAAAGAGAGGATACCATTAGCAGAGCGAATAATGCAAATCCGAAGTTTGACGTGAAAGTGCTCAAGTATGGCGGCTGCCGGCAGCCAGCAAAAAACGGCTGAATTCTCCAATCATAGGCCGTTCTCGCCTTTCGACCACTCCAACAGAACATTGGCAGTAACGCTTGTCGCAGGAAAACGGCCCTTCGTATTAAGGAAAGGCCGCCCTCTTCACTCCCGCCTTTCTAGTTCCTTCAGTTGTCTTCGTATGCACGGGAATATGCTTAATCGATGATCGATTCCAAAAAAACGATCGAGCCAAAAAAGAAAAATGGCTTAGGAATCAACCCTAAGCCATTGGATATCAAATTAATTTTTTTTAAGCCGAGAAAGAGGTGCCGCAGCCGCAGCCGCCGGTTGCATTCGGATTTTCGAACGTGAATCCTGAACCCATCATATTTGACGTATAGTCGATAGTAATTCCATTCAGATATTGCGCCGAGAACATATCGACGAACAGTTTCACGCCGCTCTTGTCAACTATGAAATCGCCCGATTTCGAATCTTCCTCGATGTTCAAACTATATTGAAAGCCCGAACATCCGCCAGGCACAACACGTACGCGAAGGCCTGCTGTTTCAGGCAAATCGTCCTCTCCTGCAAGAAACTTCTTGATCTCTGCGATAGCTGGATCGGTAACTGTTAATTCAACGCTTGGCGCTGCGACTGCTGACATAATATTGATGGCTCCTGTCAAAAATTTGGACCCGCCAGTGCGAATCCTTACCTTATTGTCAATATTACATCACGAACTGTTACATGTGCAAGATTAACAGCACTTCTACTTAAATCATCGAAATCATTTGATCCTTTCGATCTCCGGCGGCACTGTGGATGTAAGCCCGCCGCCAGAGCTTGCTTGGACGACCTGCCCGACAAATTTCAATGAGGCGATCGGAAGTTCTTTAGGGTTACCTGAAGCCAGGACATCCACCTTCCAAATTTGTGCGAGCCGTGTGATCAATCGCTCGCCAGCCGAGTTTTCGCTGATCCTTTTGTTTGCATCGAGGGCCACCAGGCAACCAACGAGCTCAACCCTTGCTGGCTGCTGGAAATAAGGAGTCAATTCCCCAGAATTCCCTCAATCTTCGAGAGGTTTCCGATGCTGATGGCGGAAAGTTGATCCGAAGCGTCGAACTCACCTCCTGCCACATTGATGATCCCCGAATTTCCGTGAGCATAAATCCTCAGGACTCGAACTGAGCCAGGCGTTTTCGCGGCCGACTTAATAGCGGTAACCATTCGCCGTACGCCGTCTGCTCCTGGCGGCATCTCGATCACTGTCTGATTCAGGGCCCTGAGCTGCATACCCAATTTCACAAAGTATGGATCGCCAAGATCTACTACATTCAGTTCCATAATCAACTCCTCGCCATTAAGAAGTCGGCATCATTATGCTCGAGACATTATCACCAGTTCTGGCTTCATTGCTTCGATCGAGACGTAACGGGCGACTTCTTCGGACACTTTGCGGAAAGCTTCTGATTGTTCGGTATCCGGAGCGAGAATCACGACCGGGACCCCTCGATCGCCGCCTTCGCGAACCTCTAGTCCGATCGGGACCTGGCCGAGAAAATTCAAACCGTACTCATCGGCGAGTTTTTGTCCGCCTCCTTTGCCGAAAATCTCGTACCGGATGCCGGTATCGGGAGCGACAAAATAAGACATATTCTCGATTACGCCCAAAACGGGAACATTTACGGTTTCAAACATTTTCACGGCGCGTCTTACATCGGCCAATGAAACCTCTTGAGGCGTGGTTACTAAAACAGCTCCCTGCACAGGTACAAGCTGCGCAAGTGAAAGTTGGACATCGCCAGTTCCAGGCGGCATGTCGACGA
>JBJMGN010000269.1:0-2739 GCA_045807885.1 Pyrinomonadaceae bacterium
CTTTGGGCATTCCATTCTCGCGGTACGGTGCCAATACGCGGCGGCGTTGTTTTACTTTTTCGAGATTGAATGTGAATTTATCGGACACCGTAAAAAACCAAATGTCTTCGGCCGCATTCTTCCAATTTCGTTTCGCCCCGCGACCCTTCTCACGTTCCCAAGTGATGCGGTTTTGCAGCTTGAAATATTTCGACCCGGCCCGCTGGACCGCAGCCGAGGAACGCCAGTCTCCACAGATGTAAATACTGGCTGTCGGTTTCAGCAGCGGCGCGCAGGTCGATAGCCACGAATCTAGCCATCGCTCGTAGGTCTCGCTTTCGGTCTGCCGAAATTTTTCCTTTCCGAAACTCTTCGTCAGGTTATACGGAGGGTCGGCGAAAAGCAGATCGAACGAAGCACGCGGCAATTTCGCCAACGTTTTGAACGCATCCGCGTGAACAAAAGCATGATCGGGAAATTTTGCCGGATCGACACGCCGAATAAGGAAACGCCGGAGATTGGCACGCTCGCTTCCCGAAACATCTAACGTGCGATTTCTAGGAGCTCTCTGCTTTATCGCCTTATTTGGAACGGCCATGCTTTGGTTACGGCGCCAGACCGGATTCGTAGTTGGTCATGAATTCTATGAACTTTGAAACCTCGACCATATCCCTGCCCTGAAACCGTATGCTGTGCGCATCGGTACGTTTGACTATCGACAAATAACTCAACAATTCGGCCGGCCGGTAATTCTTGAACCGTACGTCAAGCTGAATCGGTGCTGCAACTTTGTAGGGCTTGAAATCTCTAAGCCGGCCCATTGCTCGTTTGACCTTTTCGCGGATCAGGTCGTCCGCAGCCTCCGGGGTCATCGTCCTCGCCGAATGAAATCCATAATTCCATTTCACTACCGCTCCCTCGACTCCGCCTAACAGATCACTGGTCTCTTTTACTGCCGCGTCATCGCCAGAGACCATGATCACCGGCACATTAAATTGACCGGCTATGGCAGCGTTGATCCCTGCTTCGGGCATTGAGATGCCATTCAGCTTGACGTCGGCAAGTGTGGCGCTTGAAATCGTATGTGCCCGCACTCCTTCCGAATTGGTCGTGCCGGAATGGTAGCCGATAAAAATAGCGCCCGCAAACGTTTCGTCGATCCCCTGCATCATCATCAACGGCCGCGGCCATGACCGTACGACCGTAACATTCTTAGGCAGCTTTTCTATCAAGAGGCTCTCTCCATTACCGTGCGAATCGCTCACGACTATTTCGGTTGCCCCACCAGCAAAAGCCGCTTCGATAGCAGCGTTTACCTCCTGCGTCATAAACTCGCGAAAGCGTGAATACTCAAAACCTTGCGGACTGAGTTGATCGCCGGTAACGACGCCAACAATGCCTTCCATGTCGGCGGAGATGTATATTTTCAAATTCTTCGCCTGGGGGCTAACAGCAATCGATAAGCTCATCGCCAGGACCATCGCCAAAAAGATACAACGGTATCCAATTTTCATATTAGTTCTCACACTTATTTTTTAAGTCGGTTTAGAGTTACGAGCAATATAAAGATGAACTTTCTCGCAGAAATGAACAAACGCGAAAGTCTATTTCTGCCTGATCGCCTGGAGCACCTTTTCTCCGCGTGGCGACAGCCGATATCCGGGGCGAAGACTTTCTGTTAGCCCAAGCGCCTTTAGTTTGCGGACCCATGGCTTGAATGTAGGGATGCTGAGGCCGATGGATTCGGCGAGGATCTGCGCGTGAGTATTCGGCTGGTCACGGATCATTTGTAAATACAGTTGCGTCCAGTTTCCGCGTTGGCTCCCTTCGTCTAGCTTTCTTAATTTCGCGATGATCTCGACGAGCTCTTTTTTGTTTAGTTTGTCGTCGGCCCGGAGCGCTTTTCTCGGATCCTCGCCGACCCAATGCACACCGATGCGGTAGATATCTTCGTCGCGGTCATAAAGATCGGCGATCAGGTCTTTTTTCGATTTGAATCCCGCGGCTTTCGCATCTTTTTCGGTGATCTGCTTTTCCGTAACAACCTTAACCGAGTCGATGCCCAATACGCCGCGCTGTGTCATCTGCGTTCCACCTGCTTTGACGCCGGGCTTTTTCCAGCGGCGGAAGATGAGGGAGATTTTCCCGGCTTGGATCTCGTCAAGTATTTTGGTTTTTATCAGCATTAGTTTGCTTCGCAAACTTTGCAGGCGGAACGCCTGCGCTCCAGTCAACCGCCGCTGACGGCGTTGAAGATGTGCAGTTCCGTGCCCGGTCCGATGCGGGTTTGAAGGCCTTTTAGGCGTTTCACATCGTCGGAGCCGGCAAAGATGTTCACATGGGTTCGAATCTCGCCCTGTTCGTTCAAGACACGATCGCGAAGCGCGGGATGCCGTTTCCAGAGCAAATCGAGCGCTTCACCAACATTCGCAAATTCTCCGTCGACGGGAACTTCAAGCTCGTCGTTCGAGAACCTCTTTAAATGTCCGCTTAGAAAAACAGTCACCGACATTTTCTATTGTGTCCATGCGACCTCAGCGAGCTCTGCGTTTAAGTCTTATTTTCAACGGTGAAGCCGCTAAGTTCGCAGAACATCAACTACAGTGTATACGCCTTAACGCAGCAGATCTCGGGCAGCGAGCCTTCGATCATCTTCCAGGAATCCCCATCGTCCGTTGAGCCGAAAAGCTTGCCATTCTTCGTGCCGAAAAAAATGTTGTTGCCGGTGGACGCGACCGAATCGCGCAGGATAACTTCGTA
>JBJMGN010000270.1:0-3894 GCA_045807885.1 Pyrinomonadaceae bacterium
TATCGTAGATACGCCATTTATCCGCTGACCGACTCCACGTTCATCGGCGCGCTGAAAACCTTCTGCGTTTCTAGTGTTAGCCCGACCGGAGGGGTCACGGAAAATCGTAACTGTCTCAACCGTCATTCGACCTTCGTTCAATGTTAGCGTCACGTATTTCGTCGCAAAACCTGCGTTCCAGACCGCGAAACCTCGGGTGAAAGAAAAGTCCTCGACCGAACTGCCGACCGGTGTGAGAACTGTCGCGCCCCATACGCAGTCTGTCGGATGACATTTTCCCCACGCCTCTATACCCCAGGCTTTTCCGGCTTTTGAGACGACCAGCCGCGTCAGGCTTCTTGTACCGGTATCGACATTCACCCATTCACCTTCGAGATTGGACGTTTGCCCAACGGCCGAATGCACAGATCCAACAAGAATGCAGACAAATAGAATGACGATCCAACTTATTGTTTTCATAGAGACCTCCGTTACTCACGCGCCTTTTGCTGAACGAAACTGGACATCGATCGATTCCTCAGAGTCTATCGCTAGGCCTTTGTTGCCCGGTGACAACGTCGCGCATTCTCGTTCGAGATAGAATTTGTAAGGCAAAAAACACTCCTCTTCGTTCGAAAAGGTCGTTGGTGAATTGTGTCTGACAAATTCACACCGTGGAAATCTCGCTGAGTATCGTTTTTCTATCCCGTCTGGATCGTCAATTGACAACCACATTTTCCCTTCCCGAGTTGCGAACGAGCAGATGCGCCCTTTTCGTTCGGATATGAATATAAAGCTCGGCCGCTGTTCGGAACGCTGACCATCGCAGCGGCAAAGCTAGTTCGAGAGTATCCTGGTGGCGCTTATCAAAATAAGCGCCACAACTGCAGTATGTTCCAGTTCGAATTTCGCATTGACCCACTCACGGTTGTAGAACCAGATTTGCGACCAGGCCTGCGTGGTCCGAAGGACGAAATCCGGACGGAGTAAGATCCGCTACCGGATCTTCGCCCAGGACGTCGCTCGCGGAAACAGTAACTGTGCCACGCGTCATGATCAGATCCAACCGTTGCGTCGGGTTCAATATCACCGAGGGTAACTCACCGGAAAGCGGCCATGTAAATCCGGTGTCCAGAGGATGCGTTATACTCCACACATCGCTGAATCCGTTCGCAGCGATCAGTTGGTAGGAGGCTCCCGACGCCGCTGCATCGGAATTGAGATCGCCGGTGAGAATGACGGACTTGTCGGTATTGGCGGGACCTTGAAGCAATTCGAAAGCCTGTCCGAATTGTACCGGCTCGTAAAACGACTCAAGGTGAGTAGTTATGAACCTGTATTCCTTCCCGCGCAACTTTACATCGGCGGACGCCCACCCACGGGGAATAGTTATAGTCCCGATAGTTGGACTGGATACAGGAAGAAGGGTCTCAAAAGTGCCCGTTTGAACCGACTGCAGTTTGAATCGAGATACGTCGAGATCGGTACGTGCAAGGATGACTACCCGATCTGTAAATCGAATATCCAGAGCGGCCGCCGGTCCGAAGACCGCGGGAAGCTCCGCATCGAGATTTGTCTGAACCGCCACTGGCGCGTAATGCAAGCCTCGTGCTTCCAATGCGTCCAAGAGAAGCTGCAGCTGATCGACGGTCACGGTTTCGGCGGATGCCGGATCAAAAATCGGTCCGGTTCGCCACAGGGCCACTTCTTGCAGCCCGACCAGGACCGGCTTTGAGGCTTCGATCTGATCAGCAACGGCCGCAGCGCGTTCCGGGACGTTACCGGCAAGCATTTCGGAGTACGCCTCGGCAACTTCCGAAACAAGCTCAGCCCCCGATTGTGCCTGAAAGATATCGGAAAAATCAGCACCGAGATACATGTTGTATGTAACAACCTTGATCGTCCGTTCGCTTTCATTGGCGAGGACATAGATGCAGTTTGTAAGTAACAATCCTGTCAGTAAAAAAAGTGAAACTATTCGTCGTTGAAAAGTCATTGTTTTGCTCCTTAGTTTTGCGATCCCGCTTGTCAAAATCTCTTTGAAGAGTTCGAATTCTCGCTTATTTGCGAAAGGGCTTTCGTTTAAGTTCGGTCGACTTTACAAATGCTTCCGGCGTTTCAATATTGGCGACTAGAAATGCCTGCAAGTTCTTTGTCGTATCGGTAAGAAATATGTCGCTATTGAAAAAGCTGTGTTGGACGGCATTCGGATTCTTGTTCAATAGACGAGCCAACCAAGCCGAGTCCAGATAAGATACATGCCCGGACTTGCCGTTTATGGCGATCTGAACGAACGTGTGAAGCGGAAGCAGATGGCCGATGTAGAAGTCATTTTGTATGCATACCGAACGAGACGGCACGATATCGAGGAATGACCGCTCGCCCAGTTTGAATAATCTTGCCGTAAAAACACCGGTTTTCTTTTCCTCATCGGTATACGTTAATTTGTAGTCATTATCGACACCGGCCTCGAAAGCCCAACTTTCACTTCCATCGTCATCCGACCATTCCCCCAGAAGGTTTCTATCGAAATAAACATCCGCATCCGTGTAAAACGGATTGACAGACGGCACACATCCGGACATTGCGAGCGAGAGGCCCAGAATGAAAGCTGTAAATATCGTTTTCATAAAAGTAGAACCTCCTATGCGCTAGCGAGAAAAGAAAGATTCATGTCTCAAACAGCCGGCAGCTACCGGTCAAAGCGTTGATCTTCATTTGTTATCCACTTGTTTGATAACTTCTTCGCTCTGGGCAAAAATGCCGGGAAAATTCTCGCTTCGCCGTATCAATGACTGAAGGTTTTCTGTTGAGTCCGTTATGACGATCTCGTCATTGATGAGGGTATGTTTGAGCATTTCCGGATATTTCGCGAGATTATGTTTCAGCCAGTTTGGGTCAATGTGCGACACGCGCAGCTTTTCTGGCTCGATAATGAGCGCTACTAATGAGTGGGTCCGCAAAAGGCCCTGGCCGTACTTGTCATTACTTTTGATCGGAGTAACGTCCAGAAACGTCCTCCCATCCAACTTGAACAAAGCGGCCTCGGACAAAGCAGTCTCGCCATCTTCATTGACGTAAGTAAGCCGGTATTTATTCGCCCCGCGGCGTTCGAAATGCCAACTGTCCTTGTATTCACGATCGCTCCATTTACCGATCAGACAGCTATTAAAGGTCAGATCGCGTTCCAAATAGTAAGGGTGAACTGAGGGAACACATCCACTCATCAGGATCGCCGCACAAACGAGAAAAATAATCGCAAGTATCTTCACTAGATCGACCTCCTGTATCGAAATTTCCTTGGTTAAATCGGTTGAATTGCTCCTTAACCTGATAACGCAATATTCGGAAACGAAAAGGCTCACATTTTTTCCGGAATTCCGAGGAAGAGCCCGCCGAAACGCCGTTTATAAAGGTCAATAACAAAGAAAAATGAGCTGTTGACGTAAAAAGGGGTTACGCCTATGATTGGCGTGCGTACATTAAACCGAACATCCAACTAATAAATTGAATGGTCGAGGCAACCCCGCAGCCCGATAGAGTCTCTGAGATGCTCAAGGCATGGAGTGAAGGTGATCGAACGATCGCTGATGAGTTCATGCCGCTTGTGTATGACGAACTGCGCCGCCAGGCGAGACGTTTTCTCAGAAAAGAGCGGGCGAACCATACCCTGGCTACCACGGGTCTGGTGCATGAGGCATACATTCGCCTTGTTGATCAGGAAGAGGTGTCGTGGCAAAACCGTGCACATTTCTTCGGCATTGCTGCAGAAATGATGCGCCGGATACTGATAAATTACGCCGTTCACGCAAAGCGGCAGAAGCGGGGAGGCGACGTTCAGCGGGTCACGCTCGATGAGAGAATTCCGGCTGCGGACCCGGCAGAAAGTGTAGATCTTATTTGCCTGGACAAAGC
>JBJMGN010000271.1:0-3993 GCA_045807885.1 Pyrinomonadaceae bacterium
AGGCAGATGCTTTGAGGTCGTTTCGCAGCTATAAGAAGCTGGCGGAGCGAGCGATCGACCAGGTCTCGGACGACGAATTTTTTCGGACGGTCGATGGCGAAGCGAATTCGATCGCGGTCATCGTCAAACACATTGCCGGTAATCTTCATTCCCGGTGGAAGGGTTTTCTTACCAGCGACGGCGAGAAGCCAACGCGAAACCGGGACACCGAGTTCGAACTTATCGACGACACACGCGAATCGCTTGAAAAGTTCTGGGAAACCGGCTGAAAGACGTTATTCGAAAACATCGAACCGCTTACGGCCGACGACTTCTCAAAAACGATAACGATCCGCGGAGAGCCGCATACCGTGCTCGAGGCGATCAACCGCCAGTTGACACACTACAGCTATCATGTCGGGCAGATCGTTTTTCTGGCGAAGCACTTCAAGTCGTCCGAATGGAAAACGCTGAGCGTTCCGAAGAATAAATCCGCTGAATTCAATAGGTTTCTTGAAGAAAAACAGGCGGCTGGCGAATTAGAAATGGATCGGTTCGAGGCTCCAATCGAATTTTCCGAAGCGAAAGAAAAATAAGGCGAGCAGTTAAGCTCGCCTCTTTTGCAATTAGTAACGCCTATAAACTGGCGAAGAAAGCCGAACACGGCTGATCACTTGAGTTATAACCCTGCCATTCGGCCTATAGGATATTCGATAAGTTTCGCGATATCGCCGGCCGGCACGCCAAACGACACGAGTGCGAACCACAGTTCGGCGATTACGCCAACTTCTGGGTTGACCAGAACGGACGTAAACGGTCTGCGGAGCGATCGAATTACCAGCATTTCCTGCAGCGCTCGAAACTGTAGGCAAAATCGTTATTGCACCAAAAATAGCTGTTAACAATAGAAATTTCTTCATAATTTCCCCCTTTATCGGTTATTTCACGTGCATTTCGCACGTGCGCCGGATTGGTACGGCATCGGAGAGCATGATTAAAAACTGCAAACACTATGCCGAAAGCCCTGTTGTGTTAATCTATCTGTTCGTTTATGAAGGCCATCTCCATCCTCGGGTCCACCGGTTCTATCGGTCAAAACACGCTAAAAGTAGTTGAACACCTGGGCAATATACGCGTCGTTGCCATGGCCGCAGGCCGAAATATGTCTGTTTTTGCGGAGCAAATTGCGAAATTTAAACCCGAAATGGTTTCCTGCGACGACGAAATTTGCGCCGAAGCGTTGGAAAAAGAACTATTTGGATTGAATGCGAACGTCCCGTTGATCGAGCTAAATTCAAAGGGATTGATCGCCATCGCAACGCATTCTGAGGCCGAATGTGTCGTATCCGCAACGGTCGGAGCTGTTGGCTTCGTTCCGACGCTGCGGGCTATCGAAGCGGGCAAACGCATCGCTCTTGCGAACAAAGAAACCCTGGTAATGGCGGGTGAATTGATGACGGCAGCGGCAGCCAAGTCGGGCTCCGAAATACTGCCGGTTGACAGCGAGCATAACGCCATTCACCAGTGCCTGCGAGGTGAAAAGAAGAGCGAGGTCAAGCGATTGATCTTAACGGCGTCGGGAGGGCCTTTTCGCGAAAAAACCAAAGAACAGATCGCTTTAGCGACGCGAGCCGAGGCGCTCGATCATCCGAATTGGAAAATGGGCGAAAAGATCACTATCGACTCGGCAACGCTGATGAATAAAGGCTTGGAAGTCATTGAGGCAAAGTGGCTTTTCGGCTTTGATGCCGGCCAGATCTCGGTGATCGTACATCCACAGTCGGTCGTACATTCATTGGTCGAGATGGTTGACGGGTCGATCATGGCGCAGATGGGCGTTACCGACATGCGCCATGCGATCCAGTACGCGTTGACTTACCCTGAACGAGAAGCGAATTGCCTTGAACCGATGGATCTGGCGTCAATGAGCAGCCTAACGTTCGAAGAGCCCGATCACGGCAAGTTTCCGTGCCTCGGACTCGCCTACCGGGCATTAAAGAAAGGCGGAACCGCACCCGCAGTGTTGAATGCGGCAAACGAGATAGCGGTACAGGCGTTTCTTGACGAAAAGATTGGCCTGAATGATAGTGCTGCGATCAATGCAACGGTGATGGGCGAACATTTCCCGATCGCGATCGAGTCCCTCGAGACCGTGCTCGACGCCGATGCCTCGGCCCGTGAGCGCGCTATAATCGAAGTGAACAAGATCGGGCCAAATCGCGTAAAACATTACAACGCCGGGGAACCGGTTTCGCTCTAATTAAGGGTTTTTTGGAATTATGCCGGATATTATCTTAGTCATACTTGCTGTAATTTTCGTGCTCGGCGCGGCGATAAACATCCACGAATTTGGCCATTTTCTGGTAGCCAAGCTCTATGGAATGCGTGTCGAAGCATATTCGTTCTTTGGCCTCGGACCCAGAATTTGGGGATTCAAGATCGGCCACACAGATTATCGAATATCAGCCATTCCACTTGGTGCTTACGTAAAGCTTTACGGTGATGAGGCGACCGCGCCGCTCGAAGGCGGCGAGTCTACGAACGAAAAGGTCCCGGACTCGGAATTGTACGAGTTGCGTCCGCGTTGGCAGAAATTTCTCGTTATGCTTGGCGGGCCGTTCATGAATATCATGCTCGCCCTCGCGATCCCGTTTTTCGGGGCTTTGATGTACGGCGTCCCGTCGATTCCCGACCCGATCATTTCGTACGTCGCACCAAATGGGGCTGCAGAAAAAGCGGGCCTCCAAGCAGGCGACAAGATAGTTGGATTCGAAGGCGAGGCGAATCCGACGTGGCGAAAAATCGAGACCGGAGCAGCGATCTCGCCGGATAAGCCCCTTCCGATCACGGTCGAACGCAATGGAGAAAAAATTCCATTAACGATTACTCCCGCACGTGTCGATAAAAAGGGCCAGGGTATCGGCGATGTCGAAATGAAACCCGAGGTCGGCGTCGAGCAGGTCATGGTTACCAGCGTCGATGATGGCACGCCCGCACAGGCGGCCGGCATGCAAGTACGCGACCGGATCGTTTCGGTGAACGGCGAGAACGTGAAGAACTCCGGCAGCTTCATGACGCTCGTTCAAAAGAACAAGGACGTCCCCTTGACCGTCGGTGTTGAACGAAACGGCGAACGACTTCAGCTTCAGATGACGGCCATCGTGCAGGAAACCGGGCAGGCCCGGATCGGGATCGCCCTTCGGGGGATTGCCGGCAAAGTTCGCGAACCTGCCGGAATAGTTGACGCAGCGAATTTCGCGGTAAGTTCAAATTACGAGATCATCGCATTGACCGGGCGCGTTTTCGGCCAGCTTTTTAGCGGTCAGCGTGCGGTGAAAGATGCTGGGTTATCAGGCCCCGTAGGTATCGTCGGAATAATTTCATCCGTCGTTCGCGACGAGGGCTTTGTAGGGCTTTTCTCGATCCTGGCGGTTATCAGCCTAAATCTCGGCGTATTTAATCTATTGCCGATCCCGCTTCTCGATGGCGGTCAGATCCTTGTACTCGCTATCGAAAAAGTGATGTCCTGGTTTGGCCGAACATTGTCGATGGCGTGGAAAGAACGAATTCAGCTCACGGGTTTAGCTGTGATATTGCTTTTAATGGTCTTTACCTTATTCCTGGATATTTCGAAGTTCTTTTAACGTAAGAGTAACCGCTTCAGCCGTTCCTTTGTTTGAACGCCTAAAGACATCACTTTTACATTTTTATGCAACGAGTTACGCGGCCGGTAATGGTCAGAAACATCCAGATCGGCGGCGGTGCGCCGGTTGTCGTTCAATCGATGACGAAGACCGATACGACCGACGTCGACGCAACGCTGCGCCAGATCGACGAAATGGTCGAGGCCGGTTGTGAGATCGTACGTATAGCAGTGCCCGATGACGATGCTGCGGCAGCGATGTATGAGATACGTAAGCGTACAGACGTGCCGATAGTCGCCGACATACATTTCCATTACAAGCTCGCCCTAAAGGCTCTCGACGCCGGCATCGACAAGCTGCGAATAAATCC
>JBJMGN010000272.1:0-7752 GCA_045807885.1 Pyrinomonadaceae bacterium
CCCGAAACGGCGTATAAACACCGAGAGCACCAAACCGAAAATTCCAGGAAAGATCGCAGCGATGGACGTTACGCAAAACAGCAAAAAATAAGCGAGCAGCGGAGGGAAGGCGGCGTAGGTGATCGGAGCGTAGGTTAGCCACCAACAAGTTCCGAAAAAGAAGATGTTGCCGAATATCCAACCGAGGGTGAAGCAGGCCGTGATGCAATGCTTTTGGCGTTCGATCGCGAAAAGCAGCGGCACGAGTGCGAACCATGCGAGGAACCAGAGTTCAAAATCGGGAAACGCAAGGATCAGCAATACGGCTGCCAAAACTGCAAGCAAAACATTTTGCCATGTCGGCAAGAAGCTCCTGATATTTCCCCGTTTCACGAGGGATAGATTACCAGAGCGGGAACAAAGAAATCAGCCGCAAAGGTGTAAACGCACAAAACGATCTTTACGACATTTGAGTTTTTCGCGGACGTAACAGCTACGTGATCTGCGCTACGTTCAGAATGACAATCGTTTAAGCGCTTTACACAAATCTTGTCACGGAGCAAATGACGGATTTTGTCAATCGGTCAGACCAATGGCAAAAAGATATGTCAGGTTGAATTGCCGTTAAATCAATTCGATCTATCAATGAATCAAACTGCACGGAATACGCTAATAAAGCAAAGCCCTGTATTTATCGATTTAAAAGAGGCAAGTCCGGCCATTTCTGACCGGACTTAATAGGAAGGACAACTGAAGGAACGCTCGGAAGGTGACCAAGCACAGTGGCAAACCGCGCTCGGAGAAGTGTTGGCGGCGGGGTCTTGATCGACTACATCAAGCTGGCCGCAGTTGTATTAGCACGTTGCGTGCCAAAGGCAGCCAACGAGTCGTAAGTGGAAAACGGAATGTGAAAAGTTAGTTCGAAGTGGCGTGTTTTCAGCAGGTTACGAGAAAACGGCGAGAGAAAATCATCGTCTCACCGTTTGTATCTCGCAACTGCTTAATCACACTATTTGGAACAACGCTCTGCCTGACGCTGAAATCCCTGGGCTTCAGGGTTCTCTTTGTCGATCTCAAGCGCGGATGCAGCGTAGGTTTTTGCCTGTTGGCAATCGCCTCGTTCGAGGAATATCTTGCCGAGCGCGACGTGGGCATCGATCAAACGGTTATCCCAAAATATCGCCGTCTTAAATGCACTCGTCGCCTGTTCGCGATCGGCCCGGCGAAGATGGATCTTGCCGAGGATGAGGTAACTTTCGGCAGACATCGGTTCGCTTGCGAGAATACGGCGAATGGTCGCCATCGCCTCGTCGTCGTCACCATTCTTAAATGCCGTCCGCGCCTTGATCAAAAGGTTATCGGTTTCGTTGGAAGTCGTCCGAACCGGCTCGGCGGCCCGTTTACTCAAAACGACGCTGACGAAATCCTTTCGTTGCGGCTGTTCAACACGCAGATTAAGCTCGCCGATGGTCTTTGACTTCAGCCATTCCTTTTCGAAATTGGCGTATCTGTTGCCCATCGTGAGAAGACGCCTGGCATTTGCGTCTGACTGCGAACCGTCCTGCTTTAGCTCATTCTGAGCCTTCGCTAGAACGTAATAGGCATCGCCGTCGTTTTTATTTCCATCGACGACCTGTTTCAGGTTCGCGGCCGAATCAACAAAATTACCGTTCAGGAATTGTGTTACTGCCAGATTGAAGCGAACCGTACGGTCATCTGGAGCGGACTCAAGAGCTTTTTTCAGCAGCTCTTCGCCCTGGGTAAGAAGCGCCGCTGCGCGAGCCGGATTTTTCTTTTCGGCACGCGACGCCTGTACTGAGATCGCTCCCAGCATGTTGTAAACGCTTGTTAGTTTCAGGTCGTCGGCTAGCGGCTGAAGCACCGCGAGTGCCTGTTCGTAATTGCCCTGCTCCCAACGGATCACACCGATGTAGAACGACGCCTCTGCATAGCTCTCATCATTGCACTGAGCAATTCGATTATCGCCCCGAGCTTTTTCCCGGCACTGTGTATGTGCATTAACGACTCGTTCAAAAGCATCGACCGATTCGTTGTATTTTCGCTGGCCGAGATACAAATGGCCAAGCTCCAACGCGGCATCTGCGAAAGTCCCATCGGGCTGCGTCTCGGTGTATAGCCGCATTGCGTTGCGGAAAAAGTTTTCACGTAATTCAGGCGAACTTGTGAGCAGTCCCTTGATATAAGCTTCGAAGGCCCGCGAGGGTACTTTGCTTGCAGCCTCGATCAAAGTGTTTTGTGAAAACGGCAATGCCTTGTCTCGCTGATAAAGGATCTGGTACGCGGTTATGCCCTGCATGGTCTGCAGGTTGCCGAGTGCGTCATTCAGAGTAATGTCGCGCGTGACGCGTCGGCCGTCGGGGAGATCTTCGGTCAAAAATCGGCCTTCATTAACGCGAACGATCTTTGTCGTCACATTGATCGTTGCCGCCATGTCGCCCTCGGCGGGCACGATAGTGTAATAACCGGTGATCAAAAGTGTTGCGCTGCCGGCACGTGCCAATTTCAGCGACGTTGCAAGGCTTGGAAGGCTCGTCAGTGGAATTCGCAGCTTTTGCTGCAGGACCTTGCGCTCGCTGTTTGAAACCACGTCAAGCGTCGGTACTCGGAGCAACTCGGAGATCGACATCGCAAAACTTTCCCCGACCCAGTTGAATTCAGGTTTATTCGATGTATTTTCGAACGGGAGGACCATCACGACATCTGTCGCCTTGGTCTGCGCGAAGGACACAGCAACACCGAGAAGCAATAAAATAGCAGCTATAAATACTTTTCTTAAAAACATCTAATTTAGTCCGTACGAGGTGACCGTACCTCACTAAAAATAAAAAATTCGCTCGGGCTGCAAGCGAATCGCAAAGAACTATGATGCAAAAACTCGCCAATTCGTGATACCGGAAATGATGGAATCCGGCCCAATATCACTCGGCAGCTAAAAACTCTCTTAAGTTTACGTCTTTTATAGGATTGAGGACAACCGACCTCGCGCCGCACCTTTATCCAAGCGTCTGCAAGCAAACCTTTCTTTTCGATCGCAAATGTATTCTTGAAGCGGAATAAGGCTGATTTTCCGTGAATTTTAGGGGGAAAATATGAGCGAGCGACGTTTCAATCAACTGATGGAGAAAGTCACCAACTTCGCCATCATTTTCAAGGATACGAACGGCATTATCGAAGAATGGAACGTGGGTGCTGAGAACATTTTTGGCTGGACACGCGAGGAAGCGATCGGCAAATCGATCCAAATGATCTACACACCGACTGACCGGGCCAACGGTGAGTCTCAGCGGGAGATGCAAACAGCTGCAGCAGAAGGAAAAGCCGAGGATGAGCGATGGCATACTCGGCACGACGGTTCATTGTTCTATGCCAGCGGTTTACTGCACGCAATTTATGAAGAAGGCGTTTTGACCGGGTTCGTCAAAATAGTCCGAGACCTTACGCAGCGAGTATCACTCGAGGCAGCGCTGCATGACGCGAAGAACCAGATGGCTGCAAAGCTCGAGGAAAAAACCGACGAATTCAACAAAACTTTCAAAGTTTTAACGCTCGAGGCAGCAAGGCGTGAACGGGATAGCATCCTTCATTCCGCATTGGTCCGAAGAGTGATGATGACTCAGGAGGACGAACGCAAACGCATCGCTCGTGATCTGCACGATCAGTTCGGACAGAAACTGACGGCGTTACGTCTGAGAATGGCCGGATTGAAGGCAGAGATCGGGGAAGACTCGGAATTGCGCGACAGACTCGAGCGTCTCGAGATACTCGCGAACGACCTCGACTCGGACGTCAGTTTTCTCGCATGGGAACTTCGGCCGGCAACGATCGATGAACTCGGTCTCGAAACGACTCTGGACAACTTCATCGACGAGTGGTCACAGCAGTTTGAGATCGCCGCCGAGTTTAACCTTGCAAGGAGCGCAAAAAAGCGGTTGGCATCCGTTCTTGAGATCAACCTGTACCGTATTGCTCAGGAGGCACTTAATAACATAGCGAAATACGCCAAGGCGTCGAACGTAAACGTTACCTTAACGGATGTGGACCACTCGGTTGCGTTGACCGTAAAAGATGACGGCGTCGGTTTCGACCCAGACGAAGAACGGGGTGAAGAAAGGGGATTGGGTTTAGTTGGTATGGGTGAGCGGGCTGCCATTCTGCAAGGCCGGCTCGAGATCGAATCCGCGAAAGGAAAAGGTACAACGGTTCGCGTGCAGGTGCCCGCGCTCTATGATGAAGCCGATTCGGCTACGGTCTGATGAGCTTGCAACAAATTGCGCAGCCATACGTATTGAATTTAGGATTAGGCAGCGATACAAAGGCCTTTTCCGGAATACGATGTTCTGTCCAAAATGTGGAAATGCAGATCAGCAGGCGGAATCATACTGCCGTAATTGCGGTGAGTTTTTGGTCGATTATTCCGGCAGTTCATTCCTGCTAAATAAACTGCTGGGCGGCTCAACACCAGCAACGCAGATCAATGTAAATCTCGCGATCAATCTTTTGACGATTTTAGCGTGTTTCTTTTTGATCGGTTTTCTTAACGGTCATTACGACGCGCTGCGAGTCCGGACCGGCGAACAACCGCCGGCAGTCGTTTATTGGGTTTACGCTTTTCTGATATTTGTTTCGGCCTGGCAGACGCTGAGCTTGATAATTGGAGCGAGACTTCGGTCGAGACTTCGACGAAAGGTAAACGCACACGCGATGGGATCACAAAATGTTAAAGCGACGGTTGAGCGACGTCCAACACTTGAGCAATTGCCCGCGCCTGATTTCGCGCAAGCGATTCCTGTTTCCGTGACCGAAGAACCAACAAAACTGCTCGACCCGAGTGTCAAAACGAAATGACCTATTAACGGAAAGTGGGGGAAGAAATGATCATCAAAGACAAAAAGCTAAAACGTAAGCTCGATAGAGTTCCCGATGTCGACAAAAATGGCGATCCGATCTATAAGATCGACGACGTTAAAACGAGCGCTCCGAAAGACAAAGGAAAGAGATCGAAATAAGCTGGAAGGGAAAAGATGGTATCCGGTACGGGATTTGAACCCGTGTTGCCGCCGTGAAAGGGCGGTGTCCTAACCCCTAGACGAACCGGACAGATGGGGAAAACGCGATTTCGCACTCAAAAAAGGCGAACGGTTAGAGTATCGCACCGAGAAATTTATTGTCAAACGCGATGCGCGGGGTTCGTTTTCCGTTTAATTTCGGGTAATTTCGGTTCGATGTTTCTCATATCCAAACCGAGCCGGCCGAAAATTGATAAATTCATTGAAAACGCCCGATCAACGGAGTTTTCATACCTTGAGGTCGGCGCCTCACGAGATAATCCTCCTGCCACATACAACATCGACGAAAATCGGATATTGCTCGCCGCCGATTTCGAAACAGCAAAAGCAGCGATTCGAAGCTGGAAAATGTTCGGCCTGAAATGGGTGGACATTTGTTGGCCCGCTACGCCTATAGAGGTTGGTCAGACGGTAGCGGTGTTGGTAAATCATCTCGAATTCTATTCGCTAAATGCAGCAAGGATCGTCTATGTGACAGATGAAGCGAACCGATTCGGCTTTGCATATGGAACCTTATTGGATCATAGCGAATCCGGCGAAGAGCGATTTATGGTCGAGATTGACCCCCTCACCGGCGAGGTTTGGTACGAACTTTTTGCTTTTTCCCGGCCAGGTCATTTGTTCGCCAAGTTGGGTTATCCGTATGCACGCATGCTTCAGAAACAGTTTGCCATCGACTCACTTGCCGCAATGAAACGAGCCGTCGATGCGTGCTAGAATTTTCGAAATGAAACGAGTATTTCTTATCGACTCGATGTCGCATATCTTTCGTGCGTATTTTGCCCCGATGGGAGCGCGACAAGAGCCGCTGCGAAACAGTAATGGCCAGGTAACGCAGGCGGTCTTCGTCTTCACGAACATGCTGAGAAAGCTGATCAATGACGAGCGGCCTGATTACATTGCCGCGGTTTTCGATACTTTGGCACCGACCTTTCGCCACGAATCTTTCGCCGCCTATAAAGCAAATCGGGAGGAAATGCCGGAAGACCTTTCCTCTCAGCTGCCGTACATCATCCGCGTTTGTGAGGCATTTAATTTGCCCATTCTGAAATCTGATGGCTACGAAGCCGACGACATCATCGGTACGCTTGCAAAAAAAGTAAAGGAAAAAGGGATGCAGGCGGTGATCGTTTCGAACGACAAAGACCTGTGTCAGCTCGTAAAAGATCCGCACGTGATAGGGATGCGTCAGAATTCGCAGAATCTCAAACGAAAGGTGCCGGTCCCGCCTGTCGAGTGGTGCGACGAAGCGTGGGTCGAGAAAAAGTTCGGCGTTCCGCCCTCGAAGATCATCGACCTGCTCGGGTTGATGGGCGACGCCATCGATAACATTCCCGGAGCCCCGGGCATCGGTGAAAAGGTGCATTAAAGCTTGTTCAGGAATTTGGCTCCGCGCTTGGAGCTATAGAAAATGCCGATAAAGTAACGCATAAGACCTATCGAGAAAGCCTGCAGAACAACCAGGACATCATCAAGCAATCGCTTGAACTCGCGACCGTGCATTGCGAGGTGCCGATCGAGCTCGATCTCGACCAACTGAAATTTCGTGAACCTAACCGGACCGAAGCGTACAAGCTTTTTCGCGAACTTGAATTCAATACTCTTACAAAGGAATTTGCCGATTCGGCACCGCTTTTCGACTCACTTTCGGATGACGGCCGCGAACGTGTCGAGCAGAAATATTCGGTGATTCGAACGACCGAAGAGCTCGACAAGCTCGTTAGAATTCTGTGGGAAAAGGAAAAATTCGCATTCGATATTGACGATTCAAACGAAGGTAAATGGCACAGTTCTTTCGATAAAGTGCCCCCGCGCGGCATCTCGATCGCATTTGCGCCGGGCGAGGCCCGCTTCATTGATCTCGAGAATTTCGAAGGCGGCAGCGAAAAGGCAGTGCGTACGATCTCTGATATTTTTTCGAATCCTTTCCTTGATAAATCGACTCACGATCTGAAATGTAAATTAGCGATACTGGCCAAGATCGGCATCGAGCCTGAAGCCGTAAAGGAGGACCTAATGATGGCGTCCTTCCTTCTGGATTCCGGACGGCCGCATCATGAGCTGGAGTTTCTTGCTCAACATAACCTTGACGCTTATCCAAAGACCGAAATTCCGGAAGAATTTACGGAGACAGGATTTCAGGCTACGACGCGTGCCGACTGGACCTTTCAGCTTGCGCCGATGCTTCGCCAAAAGATCGCTGCGGACGGCCTGACAAAGGTTTATTGCGATATCGAGCTGCCGTTGGAACCCGTTTTGGTCGAGATCGAAACAGCGGGAATGAAGGTGGACATCGATGCGCTGAAAACGTTTTCGGAATTTATTTCAAAAGAGCTTGCAGGGCTACAAGCGAAGATCTATGAGATCGCCGGCCGTGAGTTTAACATCGGTTCGCCAAAGCAAGTTGGGGAAGTGTTTGAAGAACTCAACATCGCGACCGGCCGGAAAACAGCAACCGGCCAGGTCTCCACAAGCAGAGACGTTCTAAACGAGATTGCAGTCGATTTCGAGATCGCACAAATGATTATCGACTATCGCGAGCTCGACAAACTTCGTGCGACCTATGCCGACGCCTTGCCGAAGATGGTAAATACTGACGGACGCATTCATGGCGTGCTGAGCCAGGCGGTTGCGGTCACAGGCCGTTTGAGCTCTACCGAACCAAACCTGCAGAACATCCCGGTTC
>JBJMGN010000273.1:0-7970 GCA_045807885.1 Pyrinomonadaceae bacterium
TACTACAAAGAAGAAAAACCACTCGCGATTGCCGCCGCCGCAATGGCTGTCGGTGCCGCGATCGGCTTGGCGATCCCGTCATCGAGATACGAAGGCGAACTTATGGGCGAAGCGAGTGAGAATCTGCGAGCAAAGGCCGGAGATACAGCCAGCGAACTTGTTGACAAAGCGAAACAGGTTGCTTCGGATGCGAGTCAGGTCGTCTCCAAAGAGATCGGAACGCAAACCAACGCTCCCGGAAATCCGTGATCAGAATTATTTATTTATTTGCATAGGCCCGGTGATCCCGGGCCTTTTTTATGCGAAGAGCTCGAGCAAACACTCGGTGATCCGAACTTGCGCCTCACGATCAAGTGCTCCGACCTTTTTAACAAGCCTTTCCGAATCGATCGTTTGTACCTGGTCAAGGATCACGAAGCGCCGGCTATTTAGAAAATCGACTGGAACCCGTGTTGGGTACCTCGCATTTGTGGAAGAGATCGGGGCCACAATAACCGAGTTGAGGTTATTGTTCACTTCGTCAGGCGAAACGACAACGGCCGGCCGCGTATTTTTCGCATCCTTTGAAACCTGTTCGTCGAGATTGATCAAATAGACGTCGAACCGATTCACCATTGCCATCCCTTTTTCTCGAATTCAGTAGCGAGCCGGCCGCTTGCCTGGTCATCGTCGAACTCCGTTTCCGCCTTGAAACGCGTATCCCAGTCGCTGCGGGGTTTATTCATGTTCCTGATCAAAATACCATCAGCACAAACCTCCAACTCGACCTCGCCCGAGATCTTGGTTTCCTCAAGAAGTGCCTTTGGGATGCGAATGCCCTGCGAATTTCCGATCTGAATGATCTGGGCTTTCATAATTACTTCGTAATTACACGAAGCGTCGCGCGAAAGCAAGGGAAGGCCTCACTTGATCACAGTTACGCCGCCCATGAACTGCTGTAAAATCTCAGGGATCACGACTGAACCATCTTCCTGCTGATAATTTTCGAGTAATGCGATCCAGGTTCGCCCCACCGCAAGGCCGCTGCCATTCAGCGTGTGTGCGAATTCCGGCTTTGCACCGCCGCCTCGGCGAAATCGAAGGTTCATCCGGCGAGCCTGGAAATCGCCGCAATTCGAGCAGCTTGAGATCTCGCGATAAGTATTTTGACTCGGAATCCAAACTTCGATGTCGTAGGTTTTCCGGGCCCCGAAACCCATGTCGCCTGTGGAAAGCACGACTGTGCGATAAGGCAGCCCAAGAAGCTGAAGGATGCGTTCCGCATCGGCCGTTAATTTTTCATGTTCCGCCTCAGAATCTTCCGGCGTAGTCACTTTCACTAGCTCTACTTTCTCGAACTGATGCTGCCGTATCAAACCGCGGGTATCTTTGCCATAGCTCCCGGCTTCGCTCCGAAAACACGGCGTGTAGGCAGTGTAATACTTGGGCAGTTCGCCGAGATCGAGGATTTCACCGGCATGGTAGTTTGTGACCGGAACTTCAGCGGTCGGGATCAATGCAAAGCCCCGGTCGTCTTTGATATGGAAAAGATCCGCCTCGAATTTCGGCAGTTGATTCGTTCCAAAGAGTGCTTCGCGATTTACCAAAAACGGCGGCAGCGTTTCGGTGTAGCCATGCTCGCGGGTATGAACATCGAGCATGAAATTGATCAAAGCTCGTTCCAATCGCGCTCCGGCGCCATTCAAGATCGCGAATCGCGATCCGGCGATCTTCGTCGCGCGCTCCAAGTCAAGGATCCCCAGCGCCTCGCCGAGATCAACGTGGTCCTTCGGCAAAAAATCGAATTCGCGGGGCTCGCCCCATTTGCGGACCTCGACATTTGCACGTTCGTCGACGCCAACGGGAACATCGTCGGCCGGAATATTGGGCAACCCCGCGAGCAGCTCACGCATTGCAGATTCCGCTTCATCACGTTTCGATTCAAGCTCGTTCTGCTTCGTTTTCAGGTCGGCGACTTCGGCCTTTTTCGCTTCAGCTTCGGTTTTTTGGCCGGCTTTTATCAAGTCACCGATCTCTTTGCTGGCCGCGTTCCGTTCCTGGTTTATCGCGTCCGCGCCGCCGATGATCTGACGCCGAGTTGCGTCAAGTTCGCTGAACTTGTCCAGGATCGTCGCGTCGAAATTTCGACTGGCCAGCGCGCGTTTGACGGCATCGAGATTTTCGCGGACGTAATTAAGATCCAACATAAATGCTTGGGTTCGCAGTGTTTGTTTCGCGAACCTAATTAACCTAAAATCCTTAATTTAACAGGCTTTATATGAATCAAAAAATTCGGAAGGCGGTTTTCCCCGCGGCAGGACTGGGCACAAGGTTTCTTCCGGCGACAAAGGCTTCGCCGAAAGAAATGCTTCCTCTGGTCGACAAACCGCTGATCCAGTACTCCGTGGAGGAAGCCGTCGCCAGCGGTATCGAGTCGGTCCTGATAATCACGGGCCGTGACAAGGCTGCTATCGAAAATCACTTTGACATGTCGTTCGAGCTGGAGCAGCTCTTGGAAAAGAAAGGTAAGACGGATGTTTTGGAACAGGTTCGCGCTATCTCGGATATCGCGAGAATCAGCTATACGCGTCAAAAACAGGCGTTAGGCCTGGGCCACGCGATCTATCAGGCAAAGGATTTTGTCGGTAACGAGCCGTTTGCCGCCCTTTTGGCGGATGACATTGTGGACGCCGAAAAGCCTGCGTTACAACAGATGATAGACGTTTTCGAAAAGTATCAGGCGCCCGTGATCGCGACGATGCAGGTAAAGGGCGAAGCAATATCGCGATTTGGCGTGATCGATGCCGACGAGGTCGAGCCAAATGTTTTCAGGGTAAAGGATATGGTGGAAAAACCGGCATTCGCGGACGCACCCTCCGACCTTGCGATCATTGGCAGATACATCTTTACGGAGGATATTTTTGCTGCCATCGAGAAGACCGAACCCGGTGCGGGCGGCGAAATTCAGATCACCGACGCAATGCGGATCCTTCTGAAAGAACGGCCGTTTTATGCCGTGAAGCTCGAAGGCACGCGGCACGACGCCGGTGATAAACTGGGATTTTTGATCGCTACCGTGGAATACGCCTTGAAACGGGAAGACTTAGGCGGCGATTTTCGAGAGTACCTCAAAAAGCTGACTGTCTGATCAGCGAATAACCACGCCCGCAAGCGATAACCCGATTGCCGCCAGCATAACCAACAAGGCGAGGCGGTCCCGATTCTTTACCGCGCGCCGTTCTGCAAGCAGATTTCTCGAGTGATATAAATTTATTGATAAAGCCCTCATTGTTCTGTTGACTCGCTTCCGCGAGTGCCTCCTATTGAACTAAGCGTTTTGTGCTGCGAAAAAGTATCACGATCACAGTGTCGTTTTGAGCGGTTTTGGTTTCATGCAAAGCCAGCGAGGCTTCGGCTTTTCCCGTCGCATAATCTAAAATATGTATTATTTAGAGTTACCAAGGACGAGGCCTTTATCTTTTAATGCCGCTAGCAACGATCGAGGAAGCCGTGAAGGACATTCGCGACGGCAAAATGATCATTATCGTTGACGACCAGGACCGGGAAAACGAGGGAGATCTCGTCTTCGCTGCCGAAAAAACGACTCCGGAGATGGTGAACTTCATGGCCGTCCACGGCCGCGGCCTGATCTGCATGCCGATGACGGAGGAACGCTGCGACGAACTTCACCTGACACAGCAGACGAGTGACAACACGTCGAGCATGGGCACGGCGTTTACCATTTCGATCGAGGCGCGTGAAGGTGTGACGACCGGCATTTCAGCGTCAGACCGGGCAAAGACGATATTGACGGCGGTCGACCCATGCACAAAGCCTTCGGATCTGGCTCGTCCCGGACATATATTCCCGCTCCGTGCAAAACGCGGTGGGGTACTGGTCCGCGCCGGGCAAACTGAAGCAAGCGTTGACATTGCGCGAATTGCGGGGCTGCAACCGGCTGCGGTCATTTGCGAAGTAATGAACGACGACGGCACGATGGCGCGCCTGCCTGAATTGGAAGTGTTCGCCGCGAAGCATGGGTTGAAGATCGTTTCTGTAGCCGACCTGGTCCGTTACCGCATTGAAAAGGAAACTCTTATTCAAAGGGTGTTGGAAACCACTTTGCCGACCGCTTACGGCCTGTTTAGCGCCATTCTGTTTGAAAACGCGATGAATGGCGAAACGCACGTCGCCCTATCGATGGGCGATGTAAACAATACAACCGAACCGGTTCTGGTTCGCGTCCAAACTGAGAACATCACGTTCGCGATGTTTGGCTGCAGCCTTGGGGAAGCAACCACAGCGCTTCAGTCCTCTCTCAAACAGATAGCCGACGCGGGCCGCGGTGTAATTCTTTATTTACGTCAGCGCGAGAACAATCTCGACCTTGTAAATCAGTTAAAAACCTATTCTTTGATGCAGGAAAAGGGTATTGATTTTCAGGCTGCGAAACGTGAAACTGGATACGGTAAGGTCCATGATTACGGTATCGGCGCTCAGATGCTGAAAAACCTCGGCGTTTCAAAGATTCGCCTGCTCTCCAATCATCCCCCGAAGATAAATGCTCTCGAGGCTTTCGGCCTTGAGATAGTCGAAACTGTTCATTTGTAAATGCGCGGCTAAACGCTAATGCCCGAAAGCGAGATCGAAAACCAGGAACCTGAACCAGCCCCTGCGAAACGAAGGAGCCGGCTGTCGAAGCGCACCGTAATGGTCGCCGCCGCTGGCGCGGCCGTTGTTCTCATCGTGCTTTTCGCGATCAGTCTCGTTTCCTATCGGTACGGTGTTGTCGATACTTGGATCAAGATGCAATTCACCGCGAAGATGGCAGACATCGGCATCGTGTTTTCTGCCGATGAGTTCGACCTGTCGCTTGCACCGCTCCGGCTTCACCTTGTGAACGCCACCTTTGATGACCGCAAAACCGGCGAAAAGCTCTTCTTTATTCGCGATGCCCGGCTATCGATGACCGTCAACAATCTTTTCGCGTGGCAAACGAGCCGCGATATTAGCATAAATACGACCGATATCGATGGTGCTGAGGTTTGGGTGAGATTCGACAAAAACGGCAATTCGAATTTCTCAAATCTCGAACTCATCGAAGACAAAGGTGCAGCGGTAAATTTTAAGTATGACTCGATCGTATTTGCGCTTCGCAATGGAACCGTTCACGCGGGCGATGTTACGCGAAAGATCTCAGGCGACGCGAATAATGTAGTTTTTTCCATCGCGGGTGAACGCGGCGAAGAAACGGATCGACGCTTTCGGATCGACTTTGGTTCAACAAATTCAAGATTTGTTTATGACGATCATCCGCTTGAACCCGTCGACGTTCATGCAAAAGGCGTTGCGACAAATATGGGCGCAGAGGTTACCGAAATACGGATCGACACACCCATCGGAACATCTTACCTAAATGGCAATATCACCGATTGGGAAGCGCTGCGATATGACCTAAACATCGAATCAACAGTCAATCTGACGCAGGCCTCGACGGCGTTCCCTTTGGGCGCTTCGCTGCGAGGCGTTGGAAATTTCAAAGGCAAAATCAGCGGCGAAGGCGAAAATTATCGCATTGAAGGTAATGCAGATTCAGATGCGATCTTTGCGGACGGTATCTATTTGAAGGCCGTTAACATTGACGCAACGGTCGCCGGAACAAATGCAAATTATGAAGCAAATGGGACTGCGGTCGCCGAACTATTGACCTTTGAAGATTTCCGTATCGAGTTTCCGCGTTTGGCGGGAAATGTACGGGGAACGGGAACCGATTTTCGGTGGATCGGTGAGCTTCAGGCAGCGGCACTTAAATCCGGCTCGGTAACGCTCGGCGGTCTTTTTCTCCGCGACGCGGTCGCCGAGCTAAACGACAAGGAACAACAGATCTCGGCCGGTACGGGCACTTCGCAGCGATTTTCAGTCGGCGACCTTGAGATGGCGCGTCTGCAGGCTCGCAACATGAAATTAGCCGCAACCGAGGGTGGATTCACGTTGACTTCGCCCACTGCTTCTGCCGGCTCGCTAAAAACTCCAGACTACAGTCTCGAAGAAATTAACGGGCGCGACTTCAAGGTCAAGAGAGCGGGTAAAAATACGACCGTTGACCTAAAGGGTTTGACCGCCAAAGGCGCGCAATTGAAAGGTACACGGATAAACGATGTAAAGGCGGACTCGTTTGCATTAAGCGACCTGCCGGCCAGCACCGACATCACCCTGAAAAATGTGCATGCCGGTTCGGCGGCCGGAGCCGGAACAAGGATCGAAGGAATAGATGCATCCGAGATCGTCGTTAACGACCACACCGCGGACACAAAGATCTATTCGGACAAGGTGCGCGTCGCAAAACTTATTTCTGGCGGAGCGACACTGGGCAGCCTGAACATAGGCGGTGTAAGGCTGACGATACGCGAAGGACGAATCGAGGGATCTTCGAATGATGTCGACGCGGGAAATATTGCGCTTGCCAGGAGCGAAACCTTGAAGGACGGCGGAGAGCTGAATGACGTAAAGATCATTAAGCCGGTTTTCGTCGTCGAGCCTTCGGGCCGATATCGGGCGAGCGCCGATATGAGCATCGGCGGCGGAATTTTAGGAAGCATTCCGCTCGGGAATGCGACCGCAAAAGTAAACATCAACAACGACCGCGCGGCTCTCGACGAGCTAAATGCGTCCGTAATGAATGGACGTGTCAACGGCCAAGCTCAATTCGCGTTTAACAGCAGGGCTTCGTCGCAGATCGCTTTGGATTTTACCGGCCTTGATCTTTCCAAGGTCGTCGCACTTCAGGCCGGGCGAACAATTCCTCTCGAAGGCCAAACAACCGGACGCGCCGACCTAACATTTCAGGGAACGGATCTTCGGACTGCAAACGGCACGATCCGCGCCGATATAACCGCGAGCGCAGGAAGTGACGACGCTACGAAAGTTCCGGTTACCGGCCGCATCGATCTGAATGCCGTGAACGGCCTTTTCAATATTCAGGAAGCAAAACTGAATACTGCGCGAAGCACGCTCGGGGCAACTGGCAGATTCGACCTGCGCGCCAATGATTCAAATTTGCAAGTCGCTTTGAACTCTACGGACGCTTCGGAGATCGACCGAATCATACGCGTGCTTGGTGTCGGGACCAGTGTTACCAGTCAGCTCGATGCAATGGAGGCACAGTTGGCCGGCGACCTCAAATTCAGTGGAACATTCACAGGCAACATCAGCGATCCGACCGTTGCCGGAAATGCGTCGCTTTATTCGATAGTCCTTCACGGCCGCGATATCGGCTCAGTTGAAACTGCGGTTAATGTTTCGCCGGCCGGCGTTGAGCTTCGGAACGGCCGCCTTTCCGAAAGAGCAGGCGGCGGAACCGCGACCTTCGATGTGACCGTTCCATACGGCGGCGTAAATAACTCGACGGTAAATGCAACGCTTAACGGCGTGAACGCGGGAAATTTGCTTGCGGCTTTGCCCTTCGCTTTGCCAGAAAGGTTACGTGATTTCAACGGAAAAACTTCGGGCACTGTAAAGCTAAGCGGGCTGCCGGATGCGGCCACCGGGAATATCGACATCGCCGCAGCGAACGGCACGATCGCCGGCCAGGCATTCGACAGTTTTAAAGCCCGGGCAGATTTCCAGGGAACAAGGATAAATATTACGAGCGGCGAGATCCGCGTGGGCGACGGCTATCTGGCATTGAACGGAAACTTCGATCGTGCAACGACCGCGTTCGATTTCGACGTGAATGGAAAGAACGTGCCGCTGCCGCTCGCGCTTTCGTTTCTTCCGAATAGCGATGCGATGCCGACCTTTGCCGGGCTCGTCGATCTAAGAGCTAAGGCGACAGGTGAATATGACCGGCCTACGACTTATAGGCTGGACTTTGACGGAACGGCACGCGATACGGTGATAAACGACAACGCTTTCGGTGTCGTAACCTTCAAGGGAAATACTGCCGACCAGGTTCTGACGGCCGACCTCACGGCGACGCTTGACGGCAAGGC
>JBJMGN010000274.1:0-7461 GCA_045807885.1 Pyrinomonadaceae bacterium
TGAGAGAGCGCGAGAAGAACTGCTTTCGTTCAAAGGCTCGGGAATGAGCGTAATGGAAATCAGCCACCGTTCGGAACTCTTTGAGGCTGTACTTGCGAGCGCCGAAAGCCGGATACGCGAACTTTTGGACCTGCCGAGCGATTACAAAGTTCTTTTTCTACAGGGCGGAGCTGCGTTTCAGTTCTCGATGGTCCCGCTGAATTTTCTTAGCGGCGACGGTGCGGATTACGTCGTTACCGGCGTGTGGGGCGAAAAAGCTGTCAGGGAAGCACAACGATGCGGGCCAGTGAATATCGTCTTCGACGGAAAGGATGGTGGATACCAGGATATCCCGCGGCAAAACGACCTTCGATTTTCCGGGAACGCTTCGTACATACATTACACCTCGAACGAAACTATTGACGGAGTGGAGTTCGACTTCGACATTGATGGAAGCGATGTGCCGGTTATTTGCGACGCGTCATCGAATATCCTTTCGAAACCGCTGGATCTTTTGCGTTATTCGATGATCTACGCCGGTGCCCAAAAAAATCTGGGTCCGAGCGGAGTTACTTTGGTGATCATCAGCGATCAGATGCTGGAACGCATTCCGAAAGGACAGCATTCCCTGCTTGATTATCAGAACATCGCGGCAAATAATTCGATGGCGAATACGCCGAATACTTGGGGAATATATCTGATCGACCTGGTTTGCGAATGGCTGAAGAACATCGGCGGTGTTGAGGCGATCGCGAAAATTAACACGCAAAAGGCAGATCGCATTTACAAGGCGATCGACAACAGCGACGGGTTCTACGTAGGACATGCCCACCCACGTGCCCGGTCCAGAATGAACATCACATTTCGTCTGCCATCCCCCGAGCTTGACGAAAAGTTCTGCGAAGCGGCTGAGAAAAACGGTATGAGCGGCCTTCGTGGGCACAGATCGGTCGGCGGGATCAGAGCTTCGATTTATAACGCATTTCCAGTAGAAGGCGTCGAGACGCTTGTCGAATTTATGTCGGAATTTTCGAACCAGAACCGTTAGTTTTTGATAGATTTTTCAGGCAGTTTTCTATCACCATTTCGTCATTTTCCGAAACCGTTCGCAGATCGAGTAGTACCTTTTCTTCGGCGATACGTGCGACTATCGGTACATCGAAATTTCGAAACGCAGCAGCGATCTCCTTAGCGGAGAGTTGTTTGTGAGTTATGGAAATGAGCCTGGTCTTTAGTTCAACGTTCGTTCCGGCTCCGCCGCCGACCGCTGAAGTACCGTCGATCATTTCGAACGAGAGGCTCCCGATTCGAAGTTCGTTCAACTTCGAAACCAGATCCCCGGCACGTTTGGCTATCCCTTCATAACTGGATGAGAGCATCTTCAAGGTGGGCACGTCTTCAAAAGCAGTTCCGCGGGAGAACGACATTAAAGTCGCTTCGACAGCTGCATAGCAAAGCTTGTCTGCGCGTACTGCGCGATATAGCGGATGCCGTTTTACTCGCTCTATTAATTCACTCGAGCCTACGATCAACCCGGCTTGAACTCCACCGCACAGTTTGTCGCCGCTGAAAACAACAATATCTGCGCCTAAAGAAATTGAATCCTTGATCACCGGTTCGTCACCCAACCCAAACATTGATAGGCCGGTCAATGCACCAGAACCTGCATCTTCGAACATGATCAATCCATTTCGATGCGCCAAATCTGCAAGCTCGTTCAACGAGGCTGACTCGGTAAAACCCGTAATTCGATAGTTTGACGGATGGACACGAAGTATCGCTTTCGTTTCTTCGGTTATCGCACGTTCGTAATCTGAAAGCTTTGTGCGATTGGTTGTTCCAACTTCACGAAGCCGACAACCCGACTGTTCAAGTACGTCCGGAATACGAAAATCGCCCCCGATCTCGACAAGCTCGCCGCGTGAAACGATCACTTCGCCGCCTTTTGCAATTGCGGAAAGCACCAGAAGTGCGGCGGCGGCGCAGTTGTTAACGATCAAACCCTCCTCTGCTCCCGTAAGGACGGCAAGCAGCTTTTCGGCCGACGCGCCGCGACGTCCGCGTTCGCCCGTATTTAGATCGAATTCGACATTGCAGTAGTCGGATGCCTCCCTGCAGAAGGCTGCGACTGCCGCCGCAGATAGCGGAGACCTCCCGAGATTTGTATGAATGACAACTCCTGTGGCATTGATGACGCGACGAAGGCGGTTTCGATCAAATTGTTCATTGACCGACAACAGCATTTCATCGATCATCGCAACAATCTCCGTACGTGTAGCCTCGCTATTGGCTGACAAATGCTCACGTATCCTAACCGTGCAATCTCGCACAGCGCGCAGTGCTTGGTCGCGTCCGACGGTTTTTACTAATTCCATCCCGACCGTTGAACGCAAGACCTCATCCACTGAAGGAATCACTCGCATTGCGAAACTTGTGTCGTCCATCTCATTCGACATATCAAAATGTTAGCAGAAGTGCATTAAGTCAAATCCTGGAATACAGACTGCATTAAACGTCTTATATATCCAATGCGGCGGTTCCACCGCCCGGCCTGCCACTCGCTAAATAAATGCGACCCATCGGAAACAAAATTAACCGCGCTTCGTCAACAAGAGTCGAAGAAACGGCGTCTCTCGACCAAGAGATCCTGCGTCTCGAAGACAGCATCAGAAAACTGAAGATCGATTTCGATATATTTCTGAATGGTGCCGCCAAGCGACCGCCCCTCGAAGCCCGCGCACGTCTTGAATCACAAATAAAACGCATCGCCGATGATCGGACCCTTACGTATTCTCAACGTTATCGGCTAAATTCGCTGGTTTCCCGCTTCACATCTTACCGCGAACTGTGGCGTCGGTCCCTAAAAGCACGCGGTGAAGAACTCATTTAAGCCAGGACCGCAAAAAGCAAAAAAAATGCGAACCCTATGTAAGGTTCGCATTTTTCTTTTAATTCTGCCGATCCTGCCGGAGAAGGAATAACGGTCAGAAAACCTGGTCACGCAACCTTGGTCACGTTTTCGGCCTGCGGACCCTTTGGCCCGTTAGTAACCTCAAATTCAACTTCCTGCCCTTGGATCAGTGTTTTGTATCCGTCGCCGGAGATAGCGCTGTAGTGAACAAAGATATCCTGTTCACCGGGCTGTTCGATAAAGCCGTAGCCCTTAGCGTTGTTGAACCATTTGACCATTCCTACCGTTTTAGACATTTCGAGTAATTCCTCCTACCTGACTTCAATAATTCAAATTTTCGTGGGAAATTTGACACAAATATAAATAACCACTCGCGCACGTTGCCCCTGAACGACATCTTTGCAAGCAGTTAAAAGTTTCATTTGGACAAAGCGCTTCCAAACAAATAACAAATCTTAGACCGCAAGATATTCCGCTTTTTCGCGTGTTGTTTGTGGATGACGAAAGAGAATTTACAAATAATTAAAACGTCTGTCAAGCTGTATTTTGGGCATTTTGTGGAAATTGACATAAATTGGCCGATAACTGATTATTGAGCAAGCTCGAGACAACCTTTTTCTACTCTTTATGGCAACCGATTATGGCCGCGGAACACCGCTTTCATACAACAAATATCTAAAGGTTCGCGACCTGATCGACCTTCAAAAAACGCTTTCCGAACCTGCCAGCCATGACGAATTGCTGTTCATTATCATTCATCAAACATATGAGCTTTGGTTCAAGCAGCTATTGCACGAATTAGACGCCACGATCGAATGGATAAAGGAAGGACGGCTGTTTCGGGCTAACCACAGTTTGAGATCGGTAGTTTCGATCGAACGCATCCTTGTTACACAAATCCATCTCTTGGAGACAATGGCGCCTATCGGTTTTCTTGAGTTTCGCGACAAGCTAAACCCGGCGAGCGGATTTCAATCGATGCAATTTCGAGAGATCGAATTTGTTTCGGGTGCCAAGGACGAAAAGATCCTAAATTCGTTCAAGGACGACGAATTTGCTTTCGAGCGGCTTTCTCGGCGCTTCAATACACCATCGTTGGCTGATGAATTCTGGCGGCTGGTCGAGCGAAACGAATTGTCGGCTGAATCGCAAGAGGAACGCGTGCGCTCTACAGTCGAGATCCTGACCCACCCGGAAAAATATGCAGATCTTTACATAACTCAAGACCTGCTCATTGAGCACGACGAATTGATAGTTGCATGGCGGTATAATCACATTCAGATGGTCGAGCGAATGTTGGGAATGAAACGCGGAACCGGGGGTTCCGAAGGCGTCGGCTACTTGATGACTACCCTGAACAAGAAATTCTTCCCCGAGCTCTGGGAAGCACGCACACACCTTTCCGTTTGAAATATCCGAACTTTTATTTGAAATACAAATGATCCGACTTCGAATCCGCATATCACTCGTTCTTTTCTACTGTTCGGTTTCATTTGTAAGTGCTCAATCTACGAACCTCGCGCACATCACGCTCCTTCATGTGAATGATACGTACCAATTCACTCCTGTTGAGAGTGGAACGTTGGGTGGATTGGCACGGGTGCTAACGATAAAAAAGGAAGCATTAAAAGAGAATCCAAACACGCTTTTTATGCTTGCCGGCGATACGCTTTCGCCCTCGGTAGAAACCCGCACATATCGCGGTGTGCAGATGATCGATGCATGGAACGCGTTGGGCCTTGATTACGCGGTGTTTGGCAATCATGAGTTTGATCTGAAAACCGCGGAACTGCTGCAGCGCATAAAGGAATCCAAGTTTCCGTGGCTTGGAGCAAATGTCGTTTATACCAAGACAGGTAAACGGTTCGCCGATACAGCACCATATATTATTCGAAGGATCGATGGGGTAAAGATAGGTATCATCGGTTTGCTTTTGCCGGAAGCAAAAGAAACATCTTCGATGGACGCGACACTTAAGGTGAACGACTATTGCTCGGCTGCAAAATTACTGGTTCCTCAAATGCGAAAAGCAGGGGCGCGTGTGGTGATCGGGCTTACACATATGTTCATGTGGGAGGACAAAAAGCTCGCGAGCTGCGGAGCTTTCGATCTTATATTGGGCGGTCACGAACATACGCTTTTGCAGTCGTCGGCGAACGGAACACCGATCTTTAAAATGACTGCTGACGCGCGCGAGGTCGGAAAATACGATCTGTACATTGACCGCAAAACCGGACGGTTGGCAAGCATGGATTGGGAGGTCATCCCTGTCAATACTTCAGTTCCAGAAGATCCGGATTTCTCGCCGGTGATTGCCAAGTATGCTGATCTTCTTAAACAGCTTTCGGTACAGGTCGGCTCAAATAGCGTTGTTCTAGACGCCCTCTCGCGTTCCAGCAGAACAAAGGAAACGAACGTCGGTAACTTTATTGCCGACGCTTACAGGACGTCAACTAAAGCTGATGTTGCCCTGGTCAATGGGGGCTCGATCCGTGCCGACCTGACCTACAATCCGGGTATCTTGACAAAGCGCGCCGTCCTTTCGATTCTGCCGTTCAATAATCCGATTGTAAAGATCGAGATCTCGGGCAAAACACTTGCCGATGCACTCGAACATGGAGTCGCGCGCTCAGCAGAAGATGCGGAACCCGGCCGGTTTCCGCAGATTTCCGGTATGAGTTTCAAGTTCGACGCGCGAAAACTTCCCGGCCAGCGTGTTTCCGATATCATTGTTGGCGGCAAGCCCATCGATTTGAATAGGACCTATACACTTGCGACCTCAAACTTCCTTGTTGAGAACGGAGGCGACGGGTACACGATGTTCAAGAATGCGAAGGTGCTAATTTCCGCTGAACAAGCGCGAAAAGACTCTGAGGTTTTTGAAGAGGCGATCCGCAACTCGCCAAACTCAACGATCTCACCCCGGGTCGAGGGACGAATCACAAGATTGGATTGATGCTATTTACTTTCGTTTCCTAATCTGTCGACGCTCTTCACTACTACCTTTCCGATGTTCCTGTTCGATGAAAGTGCAATAGATGTTTCGTGTGCGGGAAGGATGGAGTAATCCCATCCACTGTCTCCCTTTGCGTAAACAACGTAGCAAAAAGCCCCACGAACGG
The DNA here is from genome assembly GCA_045807885.1 of Pyrinomonadaceae bacterium. Classification (GTDB taxonomy): domain Bacteria; phylum Acidobacteriota; class Blastocatellia; order Pyrinomonadales; family Pyrinomonadaceae; genus OLB17. The sequence goes on from JBJMGN010000274.1 coordinate 6,013, forward strand.
GAGACCAAGACGCCCGAGTAAACCGGGAGTCGCGCTTGATCGTAGCTTTGGGTGACTGTGGCTTTGAAGTTCTTATCCATGGCGACATAGGTATCAAAGCGTCGCGATTGTACGGTCCGCTGGTTAACGCTTTTTGCACCCCGCCAAGATCATTTCGCAGCGATTTGAAACTGAAATGCACAGCCCCACGAGTTTCACCCGATTTTCGAGTGAGTGCGATCTGACTTAAAAGTTCACCGGCCGTCCAGTCGGCATTTCGGCCGATGCGGTAAGTTGCGAGGCCGGGCCAGAGATGTCGTTTCTTCACGTTTTGCGACTTCCACCAGTCCAACAATATCGGGAAACTCTGTGCACGGCGCGCGGATTCCCAGTAAAGCTGCGGTACCAGGTAATCGACGATGCCGTCCTGCAGCCACTTGCGCGAATCGGCATATAGGCCTTCGTATGAGTTGAAACCTTCGATTCCCAGCTCAGGCATCGGCTGCCAGATACCAAACGGCGATACACCGTACAGTACCTTTGGCTTGATCCGTTTCACTTCGCGACCGACCGCGGCGATGAAATTGTTCACATGCATTCGCCGCCAGTCCGAACGATTTAGCTTCCCGCCTTTGCCCTGATAAACGTTCCAATTTTTATCGTCAGGGAATGGAATATCGCTCCCGGCTGCATCCTTTTCGATGTATGGGTAAAAGTAATCATCGAAATGCACGCCGTCGATGTCGTAACGCCGGACTACGTCGAGAACGACGCGGAGGCTGTACTTTTGCGCCTCAGGCTCGGTCGGGTCGAGCCAAAGATGCTTCCCGTAAGTTCGGACGATCTCAGGCCGACGTTTAGAAATATGGTTTTCGGAGATCGTTTTAGCCGAGGGATGCAGAGCACGGTACGGATTAAACCAGGCGTGCACCAAAATTCCTCGTTTATGTGCCTCAGCAACGACGAATTCGAGTGGATCGAAAGATTGCGGCCTGCCCATTTGCCCGGTCAGGTATTCAGACCATGGTTCGATCTCCGACTTGTAAACCGCATCGCAGGCGGGCCGTACCTGAAAGATAATCGCGTTTAGCCGGAGCGACTTCGCAAGCTCCAAACTCCCGATCAGTTCCGCTTTTTGTTCAGCGACGGAAAGCGTGCGCTTTGTTGGAAAATCGATGTTGTCGACGGTTGCGATCCATGCGGCGCGAAACTCCCGTTCGACCTTGGGAAGGGGCTGAGCGGAAAAAACAGTTGTGAGCAGGAAGACGGCGATGATTGTCCTCATATAAATTTCGCGAATACTTCGTTCGAGTAAAGCCTTCCTTTCCTAGTAAGCCGCATGTGTCTTTCATCAAATTCAATAAGTCCCAAATCGAGAAATTCCGCAATTTCTTCTCTATATTTGTCGGACAAGCTGATCTGAAACCGCGAATTGTACTCGGCAAGATCGACGCCTTTATTCATTCGCAA
>JBJMGN010000275.1:0-4763 GCA_045807885.1 Pyrinomonadaceae bacterium
GACTGAATGCACTCGTTAGCATTATCCACAAGAGAATCGCTACAACCGAACCCGGCGTTATCCATATCCAACGATGAACTTTGAAATTCGGCAATATATTGAAGATCAGCTCGCAGGCGAAAAGTAAAACGAGTATAACTGCGATCCATTGGATCGAAACCAAAACCAGCGGCGACGAAATGTGAAAACCGGCCGCGCCTATCGCTGCTTGAGCAATCCGCCATCCGTAAAAGAAAAGTACGAGGACCGCGATTATCAATATCACTATCGCGAACGTCAGCACTATTGATTGAATTTTGAGTTTGAACCACGCACGTGTTTCGGGACGTTGGTAGACCGCATTGAGAGCGCTTCTAACGCTGTCAACACCTGCCGAAGCGGACCATAACGTAATAAGCAGGCCTAACGTAACTTTTCCGCCTGAACTACCGGATGCGATCTCGTTCACGGTCGTCCGCACCAATTCAAAGGCGGTGCCAGGCATCACCCGGCCAAAGTATGCAAACAATTCGTTTCTCAACGAGTCTGCGGATCCAAGTACAAGACCAATAAGACTTATGAGAAAAAAGAGAAGAGGAAACAGGGAAAACGAAAAATAGAACGCTACCTGTGCCGAACGATCAAACAGGCCCGTTTCGAAAGTTCGTGAATAGAGCAGCCCAAAAAATTTCTTCCAATCGAATTCAGTGAGCGAACGCATCCGACAATTACACCATTTCGGGCAAATAAATTCGAGGTACTCGTTTGCTGATCCCACACGTTGTTTCGTAAGAGATGGATTCGCACAATTGCGCTAACTCCTCAGCTTTTATTTGGTTCCCATCAGTATTTCCGATCAAAATGACTTCGTCACCAACACGTACATTTTTGATATCGGTAACGTCGATAGCTGTCCAGTCCATCGAAATTCGGCCAACAACTGGTGCGAATCTTCCATTCACAATAACACGCGATCTGTTGGAAAGAGCTCGCCGATAGCCGTCATAATATCCGATCGGTACCGTCGCGATTACTGAATCCCTCGAAGTCGAAAATGTCTGACCATAACCGATGCCTTCACCCGAAGAGATCGATTTCAAAAATGCAATCTCGGATTTAACCGACATGACCGGTCGCAGCTCGGGCCGATCAATTCCTTTTGGAAGCACATCGTCGCCAAGTCCATAAAGTAATCCTCCAATTCGGACCATCGAAGCATGCGATTCAGGAAAGGCAACGGCGCCCGGCGAATTTGCCATGTCGATAATTCGCGGCCGTATGCCTTTCTCGCGTAAAAGAGCAATAGCATTATTAAAACGGTCTATTTGGAGAGTCGTGAGTTCGCTCGTCAGATCGTCAGCGCAAGCGAAATGGGTCATCACTCCTTCGACTTCCAGATTCGAAAGTCCTGAAATTTGATCTGCAAATAGCGCGATGTTTTGATAGGGAACTCCGACGCGGCCCATTCCGGTATCGATCTTCAAGTGGACCTTTTTGCGGATTCCTGCAATTCCTGCGGCATGATCGAGCTCTCTTGCTCGATCAATATCAAAGAGGCTCGGAGTTATATCCCGATCGAGAAATAGGCTCTCTAAACCTAGCCGGGACCCTCGAAAGCACAAGATCGGGATTCTGATTCCACTGTCACGCAATTCGATGGCTTCTTCGATTGACGCCACCCCAAGCCAGTCCACCCCTTCGGATTCGAGTCGCTTCGAACATTGGATCGAACCATGACCGTAGGCGTCAGCTTTCACCACCCCCATCACCTTTACATCACTACTGACAAACTTGCGGATCGAGTGAAAGTTAAACGCAAGGTTTTCGAGATCGATCTCGGCGCGAGTTTGTTTGGTATCGAAGGTTTTTCTCATCAAAGCTAAGGTATTACACGAATATAACCAATATAAATGCTGGAATAGTGGAGACTACAGTACTACTTGAGAAGTTGAATTAAGTGTTGGGCCGCAGACCCTTAAAGTGAATTCTAGAGTGGGATATTCCCATGTTTTTTAGGGGGATTCGTATCGCGTTTGTTTTTCAACAGGGAAAGGGCACGAATCAATTTTGGTCGCGTGTATTTTGGTTCGATCACTTCGTCGATAAAGCCGCGTTCGGCCGCAATATATGGGTTAGCAAACTTTTCCGTAAATTCGTCTACTAACTTTTGCCTGCTATCCTCGGGATTTGTCATCTCCAAAAGGTCCTTTCGATAAAGTACACCGACCGCGCCCTCCGCCCCCATTACGGCGATCTCGGCAGTCGGATATGCGAAGTTGATATCGGTTCTGATATGCTTCGACGCCATTACACAGTACGCTCCGCCATATGCTTTCCGGGTGATCACCGTGATTTTGGGCACGGTCGCTTCAGCAAACGCAAACAACAGTTTGGCTCCGTGCCGGATGATACCGAAATGTTCCTGATTTACTCCCGGCAAGAATCCGGGAACGTCTTCGAACGTTATAAGCGGAATATTGAAACAGTCGCAAAAACGGACAAAACGCGCTGCTTTTACCGATGCATCGATATCCAGTACGCCTGCTAGAAAGGCAGGCTGATTTGCTACAATGCCCACCGATTGCCCGCCAAGACGAGCGAAGCCGACCACGATATTCGCCGCAAATAGCTCCTGGACCTCGAAGAAGTATCCATCATCGACGACAGAATGAATTATGTCGCGAATGTCGTAAGGCTGGTTCGATGATTCCGGCACAAGGGAATTAAGCTTGTCGTCAGCTCGATCGATTGGATCTGTTGTCGCGACAAACGGCGGATCGTCGAGATTGTTGGACGGAATAAAAGACAATAACTCGCGTGTGATTTGAAGAGCGTGCTGATCTGAATCCGCAGCAAAATGTGCGACGCCTGACTTAGAGTTATGCGCTATTGCTCCGCCCAACTCTTCCTTTGTTACTTCTTCGTGTGTCACGGTCCTTATCACGTCGGGACCTGTGATGAACATGTACGACGTATCCTTGACCATGACATTGAAATCAGTGATCGCCGGGGAATACACTGCGCCGCCCGCGCATGGGCCTAAAATACAGCTGATCTGGGGAATTACCCCGCTCGATAAAGTGTTTCGCAAGAAAATGTCAGCATAGCCGCCCAAGCTAACCACGCCTTCCTGAATCCGTGCTCCTCCTGAATCGTTTAAGCCAATTACTGGTGCCCCGGTTTTCATGGCCAAGTCCATCACTTTGCAGATCTTTTGGGCGTGCGTTTCCGAAAGAGAGCCGCCAAACACAGTAAAGTCTTGGGCAAAAATAAAGACTTCGCGACCGTCAACCAATCCGTGGCCCGTTACTACGCCGTCGCCCGGGAATTTTTGCTCATCCAAGCCAAAATCGGTCGACCGATGAACGACAAACTTATCAAACTCTTCAAAGCTGCCTTCGTCCAAAAAGAAATCGATCCTTTCGCGGGCGGTCATCTTTCCCGAAGACCGCTGCTTTTCGAGTCGCTTCTGGCCACCGCCTTCTTCAGCAAGGCGCGAACGTTCGGCGAGAAGTTCGAGTTTGTTTTTATGTCGGGGTTCCGGTTTCATTCCATTCAGTTTAGCCGGAAACTAATTGTTTGCAAATGATTACAGAAAGGCGCTTTTATACATCAAATTCGCGTTTTGTCGGTCCAGGTGGTAAATATTATCTCGAAATGCAGGACTTTCCTATGATCACAAGTCGCGATAACGAGCGATTAAAGTTCGCCCGGCGCGTTCGTGATAATAAAGAAAAAGGGTTCGCCTTTATCGAGGGTCGACGGCTATGCGAGGAAGCAATAAGATCGCGCATCGACATCAAAACTGCGTTTGTTACCAAAGAATTTGGACACCAAGAACTTGGTTCGAGAATTGACGCGTTTCTGAACAACGGCTCGACGGACGTTTTCATTGTCTCCGAATCAATTCTAACGTCCATCTCGGACACAAAAACGCCGCAGGGAATTTTGATGATCGGGGTTCGGCCCGAAAGTACTCCTATAGATTCACTTTTGGTGAGCGTCGATTCAAAGCTTCGGATATGGGTCGCACTGTATAAGGTAAACAACCCTTCTAATCTGGGTGCAGTGATCCGTACGGCGGAAGCTGCGGGGGTCTGCGGTTTGATAATTTCCGCCGGTTCGGCAGATCCTTTTTCAGCCAAATCACTTCGCGCATCGATGGGGTCCGCCTTTCGACTACCGATCGCGCTTGAATCTGAGCTAGAGATCTGTATTGAGAAGGCAAAGAAATATAGGATCTTGTCCGCCGCCATAGATGCTGGAGGAACAGTAGGGCACACCTTGTTTGACTGGAAACGGCCCACTCTGCTGGTTTTCGGGTCTGAAGCCTTTGGATTGACGGAAAAGTTGAATAGCCAGGTCGACGCGAAGGTCAAAATAGAAATGGCCCCGAACGTAGAGAGCCTGAATCTCGCTGTTTCTTCAGGAATTGTACTCTTCGAAGCGCGGCGCCAGATCCTGCGGTTATCGTAAAGGCGAATTTGCGATTACATTGGAATTCGAGTTCGACGGAGTTTCGGTAGTTTTCTTGAAGCTGTCGATCGCGGTCTGATTATCCACCACCGCTAGTGCCAGAGCGATTTCATTCCCCAAGGTCCTTTTTTCCTTTTCGTCAGTTACGCGTGCAAGGTTCTGCTGCGCAAGAAGAAATTGTTGCCTGGCCTGCTGGGGCTTGAACGTAAGAAGATTCGCCCTCCCAAGAAGATAAAAATCTCCGGCGTCTACTGGTGAAGGTGCATATTTGGCTAGATAAGCTTCGGGATCATTGTCCACTGCTCGTC
>JBJMGN010000276.1:0-4169 GCA_045807885.1 Pyrinomonadaceae bacterium
AATTCGACTCTTCGACGAACTGATCAGGCCAAATCTTTTCAAGGATCTGGTCCTTGGAAACAATTTCGCCGTTGTTGTCGATGAAGAACGAAAGAAGATCCAGCGTTTTCGCGTATAGCGCCACCGGTTGGCCGTGGCGATACAGCTTGCGGTGCGCCCGGTCTAATTCAAACTCGGCAAACGCGATATGGTCGGTATCCTGGCTCATTTACTCTTTTCGGACTTTTTCGGAAGTTTTCGGTGCGAGTTTTAGGACTTTTCCGAGGCCGGTCGGCGATTCTCAATGCCAACGCAATAGCTTCTCAGTCGGATCCGGCGTCGAGCCAGATTTTATCAGAAGCGTATCGCGGCAAGAAAAGAATATTTGGAAAAAGGAGTTAGGTTCATGAAATCAAAAAGAAGGTCATTTGCGACGTTGTTGGGACTGGTTTCGATCGCGGCGACAATCGCGGCTTGGTACGCTGACGAGCGTGTCGCGGCCGCACGGTTCGCGGAAGCCGAGACGGTAACAACCATCGCCACCGGTTTGAATAATCCACGCGGGTTGAATTTTGCTCCTGACGGTGCACTTTTAGTAGCCGAAGCAGGAAGCGGCGGGGCTGGACCATGCGGCCCGGGACCTGAAGGCGATCGATGTTTCGGCGAGTCGGGCTCGATAACGCGCATCGATGGACACACCGGAACCGTGACGAGGCCCCTCACCGAGCTTCCGTCGCTGGCGACACCGGACGGCAGCTTTGCCACCGGCGTCCACGACATCTCGTTCCAAGGACTGGGAAATATATTTCTCACGACCGGTTTTGCAGGTGATCCGGCGGACCGTGCTCTTAATTTTGGGGCTGCGGGACAAAACTTTGCCCGGATCGCGAAGGTCAATGCGGGCGGAAAATGGAGTCTTGCACAGGATCTGGGCGGATACGAAGCACTGAACAATCCGACAGGAGACGAGGTCGATTCGAATCCTTATGGAGTTCTGGCGCTCGCCGGCAAAACTATCTACACCGACGCCGGCGGTAACGCTCTCAATCAGGTTTCGGCAAGAGGTCGAATCACGACGTTAGGAATCTTTCCGAATCGTATGGCCCTCGCTCCGCCGTTTCTCGAACTCCCGCCCGGAACACTCATTCCGATGGACACGGTCCCAACCTCAGTGGCCCAGGGACCGGACGGTGATTTTTACGTCGGGCAGCTTACGGGATTTCCATTTCCGGTCGACGACGCAAATGTATATCGCGTTCCAGCAAACGGCGGACCGGCTGAAGTCGCTGCTGGTGGATTCACAGCGGTGATCGATGTTGCGTTTGGCGCTGACGGCTCGATGTACGTGCTTGAGCTGGCGAAGAACGGATTGCTCGCCGCATTCGAAGGAGGCGATTGGACGGGTGCACTGATACGCGTTTCACCCGACGGAACACGAACCGAAATTGCTGAAGGCATGCTGACCGCACCGGGCGGAGTCGCGATCGGAAACGACGGCGCACTCTACGTAACCAACAACAGCATTTTCAGTGGTGCGGGTCAGGTGTTACGGATCGCTCAATAGAGGTGAATGTGATCATGAGGACTCAATTGCTCTTTCTTGTCGTGATCTCATTGGCGCTCGCGACGATAGGCGGTCGTGCACAATCGATATCTGCCGATTCGCCTCGGATCATTCCGATCCGTGAGATGACACAGGATGTCGAGGTACTCTTCGGAGATCCAGAAAAATCGGGTGAGCCATTTGTCATCCGCATCCGCGAGCTTGCGGGCGGGCTTATCCCGCCTCATCGACATCCTGTCGATGAACATATAACGGTCGTCCAGGGCACGGTGTACTTTGCCGTGGGAGACAAGTTCGACCGTGCCGTAATGAAGGAGATGAAGACCGGAAGTTATGCATTCATTCCGAAAGGAAGCATCATGTTCGGCTATACACCCGACGCTGCGATCGTACAGGTCCACGGCGTCGGGCCGTTTCATATTCACTGGAGAGCCGGAGACCATTGGCAAGACGAGTTAAAGACACTGGACAGCTCCGATGCCGCCGTCGTTTTCAGGTTCAAACGCGGGGACCGTGTTGTCACGCCGCGCGGCAAAGGGCGTATACGGCAAGGCTATGATTCAGGCGAGGTGATCGGTTACGAGATCAACGGCGAGAGCGGCACTCTTTTCATAGCCGAGGAATGCGAGATCACGGAGGTAAATGGGAAGCCGATCGTCGGATCGAAGCGTGACGGGAAATGCTTCAGCAGCGGGGCAGGATTATCTCAGAACAAAAACGGTGCGAAGCACACGAAGCATTAGAGCCCGGCTCATCCGGCAAACCAAGACCGTTGTTGTGCATAAATCCATCTTAGAGCCATAAGGTCGATGTCTCGCCGGTGTAACCTCTTCGCATGGGATAGCGTTTCATAAACTTCTATTCCGGCAACCCCATTCGCCGAAGAATATCCTTGAATCGTGGTTCTTCGCTGAGTGGCGCGAATAACGGTTCAATTCTCAAATTCGTCATAAAAGAGTTGTTCTCCTGGAAGCTTTTCTCTAACCAAGCGAAAGCTTGATCTTTGTCACCGAGCCCGGCATAGATCGCGGCAATGAAAAATTTGTCTGATTCGCCTTTGATGGGCTTTTGTTCAAATTCTCGAATGATCGCCAATGCTTCATTTCTATTTCCGATCGCGGCATTAACATAGCCCAATACGCTCAAGGCGTAGCTATGTCTTTTAGATAACTCTACGGACTTTTGCGCTTCCAGTAGCGCTTCATTGGGTCGCCCGAGCCTGAGGTAGGTTATGGAGAGGGCAAAATGCGCGACAAAATAATTGGGACTGAACTCTATTGTCTTGTTGAACTGCTCGACGGCGGCCGACAATTCGCTTCGTTCAAGGTGTGCCATGCCCACGTTAATAGAGATCACCGACGACAACGGATCTAGTTCATACGCCTTTTTGATCTCCGAAAGTCTTTCATCTTTGCGGTTCATAACCCCCAGAAGGCCTGAGTACCATTGATGTGCGGTCGGGTAGTTCGGATTCAACTCGATAGCCCGCTCAAACTCTTTTTGTGCATCTGCCCATTGCCATAGGCTTTCATTGATCAGTCCTAAAGTGGCGTGAGCCTCGGACATTGATTCATCGATTTCCAACGCGCGATTCGCATAGGCCTTTGCCTTCGGCAACGCCTCACCAGGCGGCACTCCGGTTTCCTGCGGCATCAGTACATAGCAATCGGCCAAGCCGGCATAAGCCAGACCGTAATTCGGGTCTTTCGATACCGCCGACTTGAACTGTTCGATCGCTGCGGCGAGCTTGCCCGGACCCTGACCGCGTTGGTTCCAAAAGAACCGCCCTTTCAGATAATCCTGATAGGCATCAGGATCCGAGGTGGCCGACCGAGTTACTTTAGATTCTTCCGCCCCCGACAATTTAGCCTTTAGCTTTATTGAGACATCTTTTGCAATTTGGCTCTGGAGAGCAACGAGGTCGCTCTGCTTGCGAGTGTATTGCTGGCTCCAAATCGCATTCTCAGTTGCAGCGTCCACGAGTTCCAGACTTAGAATTAATTGGTCATCGCGTTGGGTGACATGCCCGGTCAGGATCGATTGCACATCTAATTCTTTTCCGATGGTCTTTAAATTGGTGTCTTTTCCTTTGTACCTAAAAACCGTTGAGCGTGATTTAACGTTTAGATTCGGCAAACGCGTCAAACTGCTGATCAGCGTCTCTGTCATCCCGTCAGAAAGATATTCAACGTCGGCGTTTCCGCTGTCGTTGAAGAAAGGCATCACGGCGACTGATTCTATTTGTTTCGACGCGCTCCGGCCGTAATACAGGTAACTGCCTATCCCGAGTGTTGTCACGAGAACTATTCCAACGATGCCCGCCATCAGCGAGTTCTTTCGCGATGCGGTTTGAGCAGGAATATCACGGATCGCAGTTGGAAACACTGCGGAATCATTGGTCGTGTTGACCTGAGCGCGCGTCTGGGCTTCGTGCGAGAGTTCTTCGCTCGACAGTATCGCCGTTGCCGGCTCATCGGGCGACGGGACGGACCCCTGAATAAGCGCAGCGCCGTCCTCTAGACAGTAGAGCAGACTGTCGTCGTAATAATCGCGTCGGCACTCAGGGCAGCGTTTCATTGTTCGATACTAGACCGTTGAATTATATCTTTCCCACTGCTGCTTTAAT
>JBJMGN010000277.1:0-12625 GCA_045807885.1 Pyrinomonadaceae bacterium
TGTTGATCACCGACGGTGATGACGCTACAAGCTCCTCAAAGATCGAAACGGTCCTTGCCGCTGCTAAAGAGACAAATGTTCGCATCATTGTAGTTGGAATGTCGGATGAAAAAATAAATACGAAATTGCTGGATCGATTGGCGAAAGGAACGGGTGGAAGCGCATTTTATCCGAGAACGCCGAAGGAAACTGAGTCGATAGTCGACAATCTTGCTTCTGCATTACGAGGTAAATAGAGTATTAAGGTGACGGAAACCGATGTAAAGTTGATCGGGAAATGCGAGACTTGTGGCGTCGAAGTTCGCGGCGGCTCGCTGTTTTGCTATAACTGCGGCGGGAACGTTGGAAACGAGAATGAGATACTTGAATCCTCTACTTCGTTTTCACACAGTGGCCCGGGACAGCCCTCGACATCGAATAGTTCGCAGAATGGCTCCTCTACCGAGCGAGGACAGCAAACACGGACCAAGAAACGTCCTTTGCGAAGACGTTCGAGTGAGCCGATCCAGATCAGCTGGCGGCCTGATGAAAATGCAGGTTACGGTTTCCTTATATTTTCTGTTATTGCTGCTTTCATTGTATTGGTATTGATCGGAATTGCATTTTATTTGCGCTAGACAGTTGCGGTTGATCGTTGTAAACCGAAAGAATTATGCAGGCACTTGGAATGGTGGAATGTTTTGGCCTCGTTGCTATGATCGAAGCCGCTGATGCGATGGTAAAGGCAGCGAATGTCGAGCTGGTTGGGTACGAGAAGATCGATGCCGGATTGGTCACAGCGATCGTCCGCGGCGAAGTGGGCGCAGTTAAGGCTGCTGTAGACGCAGGTGCGGCCGCGGCAAGAAGAATTGGTACCGTGACCGCGGTCCATGTCATTCCCCGGCCGCACGGCGAGGTAGACAGCGGAATCCCAGTACTGGTTACAGGTGAGACGAACCGAAAAAAGATTTCCGGTTCGGTCCCCGAATAATAGTCGTTAATTTACAGGTTTTGCAGCAGGCTTGGACGGATCAGGAACCGCACCAGCAGTTCTTCCTGCCTTTGTCAAAGCGATCCGCTTCTGAGCCCCGGGACCATCGGCAACCGTCACCTTTATATGCCGATATGTTCCGTCCTCTTTCTCGTTCGAAGGAATATAACCTATCGAGTATTGAGTACGCATCTCGCTTGCGATATCTCGCGCGATACCAGAGAGCTGCTCAACTCCGGTCGGAAAATACGATTTACCACCGGTCTCAGTCGCGAGCCTCTCAAGGAAAGTCTTCGCCCGTGATTGATCGCTTTTGCGTATAAATCCTGCTTCCTTATCGAGATCCGAAATAAATCCTATTACATAGATCTGAACATCGGATTCTTTCAGCATTTCGAAAAGCTGCGGTTCAGTATAAAAGCTGTCACGGTCCTCGCCGTCTGTGACCAGGATCATCGCGCGTCGCTTTCGATCATCGGAGCCCCGGACCTTTTCGTAATTACTTACCTTATCAGCCGCCAAATAAACCGCATCTCGGATCGCCGTCTGGCCACCGTCGATGTACAGGTTGTCCAAGGCGTCAAGAAGGTATTCTTTCTTGCTCGTGAAATCCTGTTCGATCGAGATCTTGTCACGGCTTACGAAGCGAATGATCAAGGTTTCATCTTCCGGTTTATTTGTATTGACCAGGATCTTTCCGGCTTCGATCACCTTGTCGAGCTGCCGGCGCAGGGAACCCGAATTATCGACCACAAGCGAATAGTTGGTAGGTACTTCGGCTTGGGAAAAATACTCGATCTGTTGAGGAACGCCGTCTTCAACAACCGTGAAATCGCTCCGTTTCAGCCCGCCGATCGGTCGGCTGTTTCGGTCGATTACGCGCACATTTATGTTGACAAGTTCGGTGTCGATGCGAATCACACCCTCTTCTTCCTGGATCTTTTTAGGAGTAGGAGATGGGGTTGGAGTCGGAGTAGCAAAATGAGCGACCTTTTGATCGGCAATAAACAGCGAGTCCGCAAATACCTCGGTCTCGTAAATGCCATATCCACAAAATACAAGAGCAATAATTATAATTAAATATGATCGCGATCTATCCATATCCCTTTTTTCTATTCCTTGTAACTGACGCTGGGCGTCGCATAGTAACCTTCTCGCCCGCGAACAGTTAGACGCGGCAAACCACGCGGGGGTTTCACTTTAACTCGCACTTTCCGCCATTTGCCGTCGGGCTGAAAATCTGTCGGAGTGTAACCGACCGAGTACTGGTGTCGGAGCTCAAGGGCGATCCGTTCAAATATCTCGTCCATTTCGGCTGCGCCGTTCGGGTAAAACGATTTTCCACCGGAAACTGATGATAGTTCATCCAAAAACGCCTGGCCCTGCATGCCGGTGGCCGATCCTGAGTCCCCGCCATCCAGGATCCCAACCGCATAGGTAACAACATCGGATTCTTTCATTAAACGTCGTACTTCGCCGAAATTGTAGCGAGACGAATTATCCTGGCCATCACTGATTATCAATAAGGCCCGTTTTTGATGCGTGCCGCGAGTTACTCTTTCTAAACCTAAATACACCGCATCGTACAAAGCTGTGTTACGAGCGGGTTGCACAAGCGTAAGTTTTTGAAGTACAGCATCAGCATCACGCGTTCGATCCAGCAATAGCTCAGCACGGTTATTAAAGGCGATCAGGAAATATTCATCCGACGGATGGCTTGACGTAATGAATCGCTGGAGAGCTGTCTTAGCCTTTTTTATCTTATCACCGCCCATTGAACCAGATACGTCAAACAAAATGCCAACGGAAACCGGTGCATCACTATCACTGAAATAAGTGATGTCCTGTTCTTTATTGTTGTCCGTTATCACAAAGGCATTTTTCGACAGCCCGGAAACATAGCGACCGTACGAATCCGTGACTGTGAGGGTCAAAGTTACAAGGTCGGTGCGAACGGCGATCGGTTTCGCCGGGTCATCGGACGGCGGCGGAGTCGGTGAAGCTTTTTGCGCAAAACCGATGGTTGTCGAAATTAAAACGAATGCGATCAAAGGACCGATCTGAGCGATGTGACTGCCGACTGGTTTTGAAAAACGCGTGAAAATGGACATATAAAGGTCCTAAACGAGTACACTCATATTAGAAAAGTATCTGCGGTACTGCAAGACGATTGTTTGATGTTATACCGATGATTTCGGTTGTTTTAGACCCAATCCTTTTCTCCGTAAAGCCTGCAACTTTTGTGGTTAAATTGCGTGATATAATTCGGACGGACTTTGCTTTCGCCGCCTACCGGGTCGCGCAAAGTTCTCCCTAAGACCGAACTTTTGCTTATGTCCGATTTTGTTTGTCGCCTCGGCACTCCTTCAGGCGAGATTGTAACCCGGATTGTTGAGGCTACCGCTGCGGATGACGCCCGCTTTCAGCTGGAGCGTGAGGGGTTCCGCGTGTTTTCCGTCAATGTCTCGGGCGGGGGTCTGGCTTCGGTGCTTCCGTTTGGGGGTTCCGCGAACAAACGCCGCGTTAAACAAGCCGATTTTCTTCTATTTAATCAGCAGCTTTCGGCGCTTTTGAGGGCGGGCATCCCGGTTCTCCAGTCTATAAGCTTGTTAAAAGCGCGGTCGGCATCTTCGGCAATGCGCGACGTTCTTGCCGATGTGGAGGAGAAGATCAAAAGCGGCATCCCTTTGTCAGAAGCGTTTGAATCCCAAGGGATATTTCCGCGGATCTATACCGCCTCAATTCTTTCGGGCGAAAAGAGCGGAGCTTTAGACGAAGTCCTTTTGCGTTTCGTTGATTACTTAAAGCGAAGCGTTGGACTTACCAGAAAACTTCGGGGAGCACTCGCATATCCGGCATTTCTTCTTCTGGCATCGGCATTCATGGTCTCGTTCCTGACGTTTTTTATCGTGCCAAGGATGTCGGACCTGTTCAAGGGTCTTAATCAAAACCGAGGGCTGCCAACGATCACAGTGGTCGTTCTTGCGATATCGACAGGCGTTGCGAACAACATATGGTGGCTTGCTCCCCTGCTTTTGATTGTTGCGTTAGGCCTTTTCGTTTGGGTGCGAACAGACCGCGGCCGACTAATGCTCCACAGATTGTTGTTGAAGATCCCGATCGCCGGAACACTAATTCGCCAGATGGCAACAGCGCAATTATGCCGTTCACTTTCCACGCTGCTTTCAGGCGGTATTACAGTTCCCGATTCCTGGGAAATTGCCGCGCAAGCGCTCAATAATCGCGACCTTCGACGACGGAGCCAGATGGTTTCGCCGATGATCCGTGAGGGGCGTGGATTTACAGACTCGCTAAAACAGGGAGGATGGATTCCTGAACTCGCGATCGACATGATCGGGATCGGCGAAAGTTCCGGCAGCTTGCGCGAAATGCTCGATGAGGTCGCCGCTTTTTACGACGCGGAGGCAGAGGTCAAACTCGAGCAACTCACTACATTAATGGAACCATTGATCCTCGTCTTTATGGCCGGAATCGTAGTCATGATCCTTCTGGCTATTTACTTGCCGATTATTGAAACGATCTCGTCCGGCCCGATGCGGGGTAGATAGAATAAATCGAAATGAACGAACCAGTTACTACAACATCAAATATTTCATCAACTGTGGTTGATACTTCGAGCTTTGTCGAATACGATCCGCCGGAAGTCGTCGAAGCAAAAGCTCTGGCACGCCGATATAGGCTCCCGTATATCGACCTTCTCCCATCGGACGGCGAATCCCCGATCGATTACGAAGAGCTGGCTAAAATTCCTGTCGAGACGATGCTTCGCAATCATTTCGTTCCGCTACGGCGTGACGGCCGCGATCTTCACGCTGCGATGGCTGACCCGACAAACCTCGAAACACTCGACGAGCTTGAAAATGCCTTGAACGTTCGCATCGTTCCCTATATTGCCACCCAAGGCGCGATCGATGTGGTTCTGAAAAAGGGTGACGCTACTCAGCGGGTGCTGCAAGAAGCGGCCTCGGGTTTCAAGATTTCCCTGGTCAAGGAGACTGACCAGGGCGACGAAGTTTTGGACCTTGATCGGTTGGCGACCGATTCCGAGATGTCGCCGATCATCAAGCTTGTCGACACGATCGTTTACAACGCTATGGAATCGCGTGCCTCGGATATCCATATCGAATCCGGCGACCACGACGTACGAGTAAAGTTCCGTATCGACGGGGCTCTTTATGCGAAGGTTGACCCGATCGATATTGCTTATCACCAGACGCTGATCTCGCGAATAAAGGTGATGTCGGAGTTGGATATCGCTGAACGGCGAATTCCGCAAGATGGTCGTTTTCGTGTCCGATACAAGGGCCGTACGGTCGACTTTCGTGTTTCCATTCTTCCGTCCGCGTTCGGCGAGAATTGCGTTATTCGTATCCTGGACAAGGAGCAGATCTCAGAAGAATTCAAGAATTTAAGCCTTGACGTTGTTGGTTTTGACCACGATGACCTCCAGCGCTTTCGCCTCTATATTAAGGAACCGTATGGCATGGTGCTCGTCACCGGACCGACCGGCTCCGGTAAGACGACGACCCTTTATGCCGCGCTAAACGAGATCCGAAATGAGGAAGATAAGATCATCACGATCGAGGATCCTGTTGAATATGTGCTGCAGGGAATCATGCAGATCCCTGTAAACGAAAAGAAGGGTCTGACATTCGCTCGCGGATTGCGGTCAATTCTGCGTCACGACCCGGACAAGGTGATGGTCGGCGAAATCCGTGACGAGGAAACGGCGCAGATCGCCATCCAATCAGCGTTGACGGGTCATCTTGTATTCACTACCGTACACGCGAATAACGTCATCGATGTCATCGGCCGGTTTTTGAATATGGGTGTCGAACCGTATAACTTTGTTTCGTCGCTTAACTGCGTCCTCGCCCAACGACTCGTTCGACTTTTGTGTCCGGTATGCAAACGAAATTACAAACCAACTGAACAGGAGTTATTTGATTCAGGGCTGCGTCCGGCTGATGTCAATGAGCATCAGCTTTACAGAAATGTCGGATGCGACGCGTGCAACCACACGGGTTATCGCGGCCGGACGGCGATACACGAACTGCTCGACATGTCCGATACTGTGCGGGAAATGATCATTGAAAGACGCCCGGGCTCCGAGATCCGCAGGCAGGCGGAAAAGGAAGGACTCTCAAGTCTTCGAACCTCTGCGATCAAAAAAGTGTTTTCAGGTGTGACGACGCTTCACGAAATAAACCGCGTTACATTCGTAGAAGAAGTTCGATGACGGATTTAATTAGGTCACGCGCTGGCTTCGGCGCTTTGAGTTAGTAGGCTCGCGTAAAGATCCGCGTCGACGTTGCCTCCGCTAACGACCACACAGACCTTTTTATCAATGAATTTGGAGCGATTCTCCAGTATCGCTCCTAATGGAAGAGCTCCGGTCGGCTCGCATTTCAGATTTGCAAACTGAAAGTAGATCCTTATCGCTTCGGCGATCTTTTCTTCCGAAACCTCGATAATTTCCTTGACGTTTTCTCGAATTATCGGCCAATTTAATTTTCCGAGCGATAGTGTGCGAGCGCCGTCAGCAAGAGTCATTGGTTCATTTTCGTTTGCCAATAAATGTCCGGACCGCAGCGAACGCGCCGCATCATTTCCTAACAAGGGCTCCGCTCCGATCGCTTCAATTCGGGAGCCTCTGCGTTTTAAAGCGCTGGCAATTCCCGAGATCAGCCCGCCTCCGCCGATCGGCACGATCACTATGTCGAAGTCTCTTTCTGCCAACTCATCACCCATCGTCGCATTACCGTCGATCACAAGCTGGTCATCGTAGGCGCTTGCAAAATAAGCACGCGGCATTTCCGCCGCGAGATGAGCGACCCTTTCATTGCGACCTACTTTCCCGGTATCGATCAAATCGACGGTTGCTCCAAATCTGCGAACCGCATCGATCTTTACCTGAGCCGAGGTCGCCGGCATTACAACCGTACATTTCTTTCCCAAAAGCTTACATGCATAGGCTAACGCCTGGCCGAAGTTTCCCGATGAGGCCGTCAATATAGAATCATTTGGAACATTCAGCGCGAGATTGTATCCGGCCCGAAATTTGAAACTTCCCGTATGCTGGAACGTTTCGCTTGCGATCGTGATATCCAGTTCAAGTTGATCGCGCAGTTTTGAGGCATTAATAAGGGTCGTCGGCCGTATCACCTCGGTAAGCGGTTTCATTTGATTAGAATCGGTCACCCCGATAAACTCGTCAAGTCTAATGAGTAAAAGCTTTACTGATTCGCTGCCGGGGGAACTGGTAACTCACATTACCGCCCAATGTGGAAGAGTGGGCGAAGAATGGTTCGCTCAGTTGCCGAACATCATCCGAACACTCGAAAAGCGGTGGTCGGTAACGGCCTTTGAGCCATTTTCGGGGATTGAGTTCAATTATGTTGCGCCGGCGATTCATGCAAACGGTAGTCACGTCGTTATCAAGATAAGCCCGCCGTTCGAGCAGATCGAGATTTTTAGTGAAGCCGCATACCTTTGGAACCTCGATGGAAAGAGTGCGATTAGATTAATGGACGTCGACTATGAACGACGAGCGATCCTGTTGGAGCAGGCGTTTCCCGGAAAGAATCTCACCGAGCTGTTTACAGGTTGTGAAGTCGAGGCCTTGGATCCGGCGATCGAAATCCTGAAAGAGATACTTGAAGCACCCCCGACCGAGGCATCGGGTATCACTAGATTGGATCAATGGTTCGACGGGATGCGGAGTTTTGGATCGACTGAATTTCCACAGGCATACGCAACCAAAGCCCTGCAAATATACGACCGCCTTTCTTTACAGTCAAACCGGACATTTTATATACATGGCGACTTTCATCCTGGTAACGTAGTAAACGCTACACGCTTGCCATACTTGGCTATTGATCCCAAAGGCATCATTGGACATTTAGGATATGAAATAGCTGTATTCCTAAATAACTATCACTGGTGGCAGGAAGATAGACCAGATATATGTAAGCGTTTGGAGCATGCTGTTTGCAGATTTAGTACCGCCTTCGATATCACTCCGATGGAACTGCGTCAATGGGCGTATGCCCAGATGGTGCTGGGCGCATGGTGGAATTTTGCCGATGCACCAGCGCTGTACAATGGCGAGGTGGTAAAAGCAGATATTTGGGACGTATAATCGCGAAATGACGTTAGCTCAATTTGGAATCGTAGGCCTCGGTACGATGGGCCGCAACTTTCTTTTGAACGTGGCGGAGCACGGGTACCCATGCGTCGGTTTTGATATCGACGCGTCGAAGAGAAAACTTTTGATCGATGAAGGCCAGGGCTTTCAGGTCGCTGCCGCCGACGATGTTGTGGCATTTGTTAAAGCACTCGAAAAACCGCGACGGATAATGCTGCTCGTCCCGGCAGGTGCGATCGTGGATTCGGTTATTGACGATCTTTTGCCATCGTTATCGAAAGGTGACATTTTGATCGACGGAGGAAATTCGCACTTCATCGATACGGAGCGTCGCGGCGTGTTTCTAAATCAAAACGGTATTGAATTTCTGGGGGTCGGTGTTAGTGGAGGTGAAGTTGGCGCTCGCCACGGAGCGAGCATCATGATCGGGGGAAAGCCGGACGTTTATGAACATGTAAAGCCGATCTTTGAAGCCGCGTCAGCGAAAGTGGATGGTGAACCCTGTGCGGCTCACGTCGGTAACGGCTCCGCGGGCCATTTCGTGAAAATGGTTCACAATGGCATCGAATATGGCCTAATGCAGCTCATCGCTGAATCCTTCGACCTACTTCGGCGTGGATTTCAGATCAGCGACGACAAAGCAGCCGACCTTTTCAGCACGTGGAATGAAGGCGAACTCAACTCCTTCTTGATTGAGATCACCTCTGTCGTCCTGCGTAAAAAGGACAAGGATGGACTTCCACTTGTTGAAAAAATATTGGACACCGCGGGACAAAAAGGGACCGGTAAGTGGACGTCGCAAGCGGCCATGGATCTTGGAGTGCCGATTCCAACCATTGATTCCGCCGTATCGATGCGGCAGATCTCGGCTCGTAAAGTCGAGCGAGTAATTGCATCCGAAAAGCTTGGCATTGTTCAAGATGTGCAGCTCGATGAAACGCTTGCGCCCGACACGATCGGTTTTATCGAATCCGCCCTACGGTTGTCGTTTTTAGTTACTTTCGCCCAAGGGTTTTCCATGCTCCAAGCCGCCGATAAGGAAAAAAGCTATGAATTAGATATGGCTGAAATAGCAAAGATTTGGCGCGGCGGCTGCATTATTCGCGCAAAAATGCTTGAGCAAATTCGCGGTATTTTTGAGGCTAATCCGGAAAACGCAAATTTATTGATAGTTGACACGTTCAAGCAAGTTATTAGAAATGAACACGGATTACTGAAGGCGGCGGTTAAATTCGCGATCTCAGCCGACGTACCTTGTATGGCGTTTGCCACATCGCTTAATTACCTTAAGTCATACTCGTCAAAACAATTGCCGGCAAATCTTATTCAGGCTCAGCGCGACCTATTCGGGGCGCATACCTATCAGCGTGTTGATAGCGAGGACACGTTCCACACATCGGACTGGAACGCATAATACGGCCTGAAACCTCTTCACGCCTTATTGAATTGAAGGGTATTTGCTAGTCCCACCCGAGTAATCGTTATGATTCGTACTTTCATTCTCATTCTTGCTTCTATAAGTTTCATCGTAGTTATGGGCGGTGCGACTTATGAGCACGCATCAGTCGTACCAATTTGGGCCGCGGCACCTCCCGCTTCGCTAGCAATGTTTCAGGGCGAATACGCGCTCGCGGCGTCGAATTTCTGGATCCCTATTCATCCCGTTACAATGATTTTTCTTCTAGCAGCATTAGCAGCAAATTGGTCGACTCCTCGTCGTATGTTCATATTGATAACGCTCGGCGGTTATATGGTCGTTCTGCTCACTACTTTTGTGTTTTTTGTTCCAGAACTTATTTCGATAACACAAAGTGCGTACAGCGCGACGATCAATCCAGAACTTGCGCGACGGGCGAAGAATTGGGAAATCATGAGCCTCGTTAGGCTGGCGGTGATTTTCCTTTTGGCTGTTAATTTGTTGTACGGGTTGTCGAAACCGGTCGATTCGAATCTGCAATGATCTAAATAATCTCCCAAGCTTTCTCGGTTTTCAGCAATTTGCTCATCAGAGCTGCATGAACAGCATGCCCGCTTTTCTCGGCGACGATCTTTGCATGCACCGGCAGTCCCAACAACGCAACATCGCCAATGATATCCAGTATTTTGTGACGAACGAACTCGTCATCGAAGCGGAGTGGTTCATCGTTTAACATCCCATCGGGCGTCAAAACAATCGCGTTGTCCAACGAACCACCGAGAGCGAGATTTGCTTTTCGCAGCATTTCAATTTCGTGAGTAAAGCCAAAAGTCCGAGCACGAGCGATCAAATTCCCATATGAACCGTTCTCCATTACAAAATGAAAAGATTGTCGTTTGACCAATGGATGGGCAAATTCGATCACGCATTCAATCTCGAATTTCTCTGAAGGTTCGATAGACATTCTTCGTCCATCCTCTTCGAATCTTACTTTCTTAAGCACCTTTAAAATTCGTTTCCCGGAATTCAATTCCTTTATTCCGACTTTCGAGATCAACTCAACCCAATTTTCGCTCGAACCATCTAGGATAGGCAGTTCAATGCTGTCCAATTCAATAAAACAGTTATCGATTCCCATCCCGCGAAGAGCAGATAGCAGATGTTCGCATGTGGAAAGCACTACACCGCGTCGCATCAGAGTGGTCGCATAGCTGCAGTGCGAAATGTATTCAATCGATGCCGGTATTTCGAAATTATCAAGATCGGTTCGCACGAATATGTAACCCGTGTTTTCCGGTGCAGGCAGAAGTTTCAAACTTACTTCGACACCAGTATGTAAGCCCACACCTTTTGTCTTCACCGATCTCGATATCGTTGTTTGGTTCATTGTTGTGGAAATGCCACACAAATCTTGTGCCACTCGGGGGACTTAGTTTTTCGCCTAATATTGGTAAAGGGAAATCCGCGAATCCCGGTAATGTGGCAATCTGGCAACAATTCGTGGCGGAATTTACTATTCAGTTATAACCATTTACAATTTACACACGTTATGGCAATACAAACTGCGGGACAGAAAACCGCAAAAGTTACGAAGCTTAGGATCGAGAATCAATCGACGATCGATCTGCCAAAAGCGGCGCTTCAACAAATTCAAAACGTGCTTGATTTTCTACCGATCGAACATATTCGAGGACTCGAAAAGGTAAAGCTGGTCGATTTCATCAACGATCCTCGTCTTAAGAATGTCGATCTACCTATGAAAGGTGACCTTCCCGGCCTCTACCATCCGAAACAGGGAAATCAGAACGCTTTTCTCGAAGTGTCGATGGGGGCGGTTTTGCAGCCCACGGAATCTTTTGCGAAACGATGGATGGCAAAAACGTCGTTTAAAAGTAATATTGCCGGGTTAATATTTTCACTCGTAGGTCAGCACTATTATTTTACTTTCAAGCACTCAGTTAAGAAGCAGAGCCTCGAACCTCAGATTCGGCAATATGCTGAAAAGAATCTTCGCACCTGGAGCGAGCAACAGAATCAAAACAGTATTCGTGGGAAGATCTTCAAACCATTCCGTCCAATTCTTGAACGCTGGGCACGCTGGCTAAACAAAAAGGCGGCTCAAGCACA
Source organism: Pyrinomonadaceae bacterium (assembly GCA_045807885.1). Lineage (GTDB taxonomy): Bacteria > Acidobacteriota > Blastocatellia > Pyrinomonadales > Pyrinomonadaceae > OLB17. Next base: position 11,683 of record JBJMGN010000277.1, read on the forward strand.
AAAGAAATAGTCCCGCTTGGTTCTAGCGCGAACATCTCGACATTCTGCCGACAACTAACCTCACACTGAGGTATTAAGTTGGCAATGGAGCGAAACCGAGAAGCAGCCGATGTAATTAAAAATGCCGAGGAAGCGGCCGCTAAGGCGGTTCGACATCCTTGGGTGCGGACCCTGTCCGGATGCGGCTTTTATGCAAAGGGTATCCTTTTCATTGTCGTCGGCACTTTAGCGATCTTTCTTTCAGCGGGCTTGCAAGGCGGAAGAATCACCGATCCCACCGGTGCATTGAACGCGATCGGTCAATTAAGAATGGGCGGGCCCTTATTGTTCTTTATGGCCGTGGGTGCTCTCGGACACGGTGTTTGGAATATCCTCCGGGGCGTCGGAGACGTAGACGACAACGGTGGTCGCATTTTCGGGATTCTCACGCGCTCGATAGCTGTTTGTATCGGATTGTTCTACGTTTGGTTAGCGTTCAATGCAGCATCATTTCTTTTTTTGGAAGGTGAAACCGTTACAAGTGGTGATGTAGAGCGAAGTATAACGGCGATCTTAATTTCCTTGCCCCTTGGCATTTTGATCGTATTGTTTTTGGGTCTCGGATTTTTCGGCGCAGCTATACATGAATTCTACAGTGGTGTCAGCGGCAAATATCAGGAGCACTACCGATTGTGGCAAATGGAGACCCTCGAGTTGGCGTTGGTCACAGTTTTGGGCATTTTGAGTTTCTCAACGCGAGCGGTGATCTATCTGCTCGTAAGCTATTTTTTTCTTGCCTCAGTTTTTCTTTTGGACCCCGCTCAAGTGCAGGGCTTTGACGGGGCATTGCTCACATTAGCGCAGACAAGGTACGGCGGGCTCCTCTTACTCGCGGCCGGGTTTGGACTTGTCTGTCATGGTATTCTGGCGTTTTTTGAGGCAAAATATCGTCGAATCTGCTGAA
>JBJMGN010000278.1:0-4527 GCA_045807885.1 Pyrinomonadaceae bacterium
GTTAGTCGGCTATTTGTTGCAGTGATTGCGGTTATAGCAGGCTTCGGCATTTACACGGCATCGGGAGCCGTATTACCGGATTGGGTTCGATTTGTCCCAATGATTCTGCTCATCATTTCTGGAATTTTCTGCGCAACCACGCAAATACGTGGTATTATTAGGGTTCGTTTGGCGAGTTAGGCAAAAGGCGTCGAACGATTATAACATCCGCAGCTGTTTCGGGAACTGCTGCGGATTTTTCTTTTAAACATCACTCATGTCCTGAATAACCGGCGAAAAACTTGAAAGTGCAGGTTGTGCATTAGCAGGGAAAACGCTCGGCACATGATTCAGGGCTTCGGATAGGCGATACAATTCGTCGTAAAGCTCAAGATATTGCTTTGGTGTCAAAGCCTGAGCTCCATCGCATAACGCCTCTTCTGGCCGGGGATGTACCTCTATGATCAATCCGTCCGCCCCGACTGCGATTCCTGCCCGTGCCATCGGCTCAACCATATAATTGTGGCCGGTTCCGTGTGATGGATCGACGATGATCGGCAAGTGCGAAAGGCGTTGTACGGCTGGAATTATCGACAGGTCCAATGTGTTTCGCGCATGGTCGGCAAAGGTCCGTATTCCGCGTTCGCACAAAATGACTTGATAATTACCCTCGGCCATTATGTATTCCGCGGCCAGGAGAAATTCGTCGAGCGTCGCCGATAAACCGCGTTTCAGCAGTATTGGCTTATTTGTCTGCCCTGCGTACTTTAGGAGGGCAAAGTTTTGCATGTTTCGGGCGCCGATCTGTATACAATCGCCGTATTTCGCAACCAGATCGATTCCGTTTTCGTCCATCGCTTCGGTCACAATATTCAAACCGAATTCCTCTCGCACCTCGGCGAGTATCTTCAACCCGTCCGAACCCATGCCCTGGAAGGCGTATGGCGAAGTCCTGGGCTTGAATGCCCCGCCGCGAAAGAACTTGGCGCCGCTTGCAGCAACAGCTTCGGCCGTTTCGAAAACCTGTTCGCGATTTTCTACCGCACACGGACCGGCGATCATCGCCATGGAACCGTCGCCTATTGTTGCTGTGCCAACCTTAATTACCGACCTTTCCGAGCGCAGGTCTCGCGAGATCAATTTATAGGGTTTGGTGACGCGGATGGCTTCGGATACTCCAGGCAGATTTTCGAAATTTGCAGGATCGATAGAACCTTTGTTGCCTGTAACGCCTATCGCGGTCCGGCTCTCGCCCGGCATCGTGTGGCCCCGGAAGCCAAGTTTTTCAATAACCTCGATGACCCGATCGATTTCAGACCTGGTCGCCTCGGATTTCATTACAATAAGCATATAAACGCTTTCCCTCGATAGTCGCGCGGAAACCTAAACTTTAGATTTCGTTAGCTTGTTTTGCAACCTTTGGCAAAAGGTCGCGCACAAATGTTTCTACTTCATTGACCGTATTTCCACGGCCGATCGAATTTTCGATCACTTTGACGATAGCCGAACCAACGACTGCTGCGTCAGCAAATTTCCAAACATCTTCGATCTGTTGACGCGTGGAAATGCCAAAGCCCACCGCGACCGGCTTGTCGGTAAATCTTCGCGCTCGCGATACCAGATTTTCGGCTTCCTTACTGTTCTTTTCGCGAGCCCCGGTAACGCCCGCGCGAGAAACAGCGTATATAAAGCCCTGAGCATTTTGCGCGATCCTTTGCAGCCGCTGATCTGAAGTCGTTGGCGCGATCAATGAGATCAGATCCAGACCGCATTTAACGAATAGATCAGATATCTCGGCAGCTTCGTCGTTGACCACATCTGTGATCAGTACACCATTAACACCCGAGTCAGTGCCTTCTTTAGCGAGGCGGTCCAATCCAAACTGCAAAAGCGGGTTCAAATAACTAAACAACACGATCGGGACGCTGCTGTAATTCCTAATTTCGCGAACCATCCGGAGCACCTCCGTAAGTGAGGTCCCATTTTCCAAAGCCCTTTGTGAGGACGCCTGAATGGTTGGGCCGTCTGCCAGAGGATCCGAGAAGGGAACTCCAAGTTCGATAATGTCCGCCCCGTTACGCGTTAAAGCTAGAACGATCTCGAGCGAGGTCTCGGTATCGGGATCGCCCGCGGTGACGAAAGGTATAAAACCTTTTCTGCGCTCGGCTTTCATGTCCTCGAATGTTTTTGAGATCTGCCTCATTCTTAAGAATTGCCCACAGTTGCCTTTTGATCGGCTTGAATCTGTATTTCCGCTACCGCATTCACATCCTTGTCGCCGCGGCCTGACAGATTTACGACGATAATGGAATCGCGCGACATTTCAGGCGCGATCTTGATGACCTGAGCTATCCCATGTGCCGACTCAAGCGCTGGGATGATCCCTTCCGTCTCTGATAAAAAATGAAACGCTGCCAATGCATCGTTGTCTGAAATCGAGACGTACGCGACGCGGCCTTTGTCATGAAGGTAAGCGTGTTCCGGGCCGATGGAAGCATAGTCCAGGCCCGCCGATATCGAATGGGTCAGCGCGACCTGGCCATTGGCATCTTGCAGCAGGTAGCTTTTCGTTCCTTGCAGCACGCCAACCTTTCCTTCATGCATAAAACGCGCTGCATGTTGACCCAAGTCGCTCCCTATCCCGCCGGCTTCCACGCCAATCATACGAACATCATCACCCATGAATTCGTGAAACAGCCCGATCGAATTTGAGCCGCCGCCGACACATGCGATCAGGATGTCAGGCAAGCGTCCCTCGTTTTCCAAAATTTGTTCACGCGCTTCGCGACCAATTACGCTTTGGAAATCCCTAACCATCAACGGATAAGGATGTGGCCCGAGTGCCGAACCAAGCAGGTAATACGAAGATTCGACATTTGTGACCCAGTCACGCAACGCCTCATTGATCGCATCCTTAAGTGTGCGTGAGCCAGAATCTACACCTCGAACCTCCGCACCCAATAGCCTCATTCGAAAAACATTCAGCTCCTGTCGCCGCATGTCCTCCGTGCCCATATAAATCACACATTCGAGGCCAAACCGTGCGCAAACTGTGGCGGTCGCTACGCCGTGTTGCCCAGCGCCGGTCTCCGCGACGATCCGGCTTTTCCGCATCCGACGTGCGAGCAGGATCTGCCCGACGCAATTGTTGATTTTGTGTGCCCCGGTATGATTAAGGTCTTCACGCTTTAAATAAATGCGCGCACCACCGAGCTTTTCTGTCAATCGTTCTGCGAAATACAGGGGCGTGGGACGTCCGACAAAATCTTTCAGTAGCGAATCGAATTCATTTCTATAAACAGGATCGTCTCGAAACGTGAAATACGCTTCAGTCAGTTCGTCGAGCGGAGCGACAAGGGTCTCAGGGACAAATCGCCCGCCGTATTCGCCCCAATAGCCCCGTTCATTTGGTTCGTTTTCAGTCATGCTTTCTTTGCGTTTTCGATGAACGCTTTCATTTTGTCCGGGTCCTTTTTTCCTGGTTGTGATTCAACGCCGCTTGCAACGTCGACGGCATACGGCTTGACGACACGAATTGCGTCGGCGACATTTTCCGGGTTCAAACCGCCGGCGAGATATGCGTTCTCCGGAAACCAGAGAAAGATATCGGCGCCAAACTCTTCCCAATCAAAAGCTGCACCCGTCCCGCCGTACTGGAGTGAAGAGTGAGTATCAAATAATGGAAAGGTTAATGGCCAATCCAGAGCATCACCTACCAAAAAGTCAGGCGCAACACGAAAAGCTTTGATAACAAATCTCTTCGTCAGCTTTTGAAGGGTTTCTATATAGTCCATGTCTTCGTCGCCGTGCAGTTGTATTCCATCGATTCCGACGAACTCCGCGATTCCTAAAAGACTCTCTATTGGTTCGTTAACAAACACCCCGACATTTCCTGATGTTATTGGCAATTGGTCAATGATCTCGCGGGCAGTTTGCGGCGACACATAACGTTTGCTACCAAGGTAAAAATTGAAACCAAGTTCATCCGTGCCGAATTCGGCCGCCAGTAAAGCGTCCTCGAGATTTGTAATGCCGCAAATCTTTACTTTCGTCATAAAACAAACTGGATCATCATTGGGCTAGCGTCAGCTCAACCAGATCAACATCGCAAGAGGTAAGATCATTGAGCGTCTTTACAGGATTAACACTGCGCATCAGCGATTCGCCAATTAAAAAACCCGAATAACCCAGGCATCTTAGCTCAGCGATCTGTTCCGATGTAGTGATACCGCTTTCAGATATTAAAACAACGTTTTTAGGAGCGCATTTGATAACCTCGCGCGACGTGTCGAGCGATACCTCAAATGTTTTCAGGTTGCGGTTATTCACTCCGATGATCGCAGCTCCAACGTCAATTGCAATTTCCAGTTCTTCGATATCATGTACTTCGAAAATCGCGTCGAGGCCAAAGTCGTTTGCCAGTTTTTGAAATCTGCGTAGAGTATCAGGTGCGAGTACAGAAACGATCAACAGAATTGCATCCGCACCCGCTGCCGCTGATTCGACGATCTGATAATCGTCGATTACAAAATCCTTTCTCAATATCGG
>JBJMGN010000279.1:0-10332 GCA_045807885.1 Pyrinomonadaceae bacterium
AGGCGGTGCAGTTGAGACGGTAACCACTTCTGCAACATTTCCAACCTCGAGAGCGACATCAATTCGGGCGGTGTCGTTCACACGCAGAACAATACCGTCTCTGTACGCCTTCTTGAATCCGGATGCCGCGGTAACCTCCAACACATAGTTTCCTACCGGAAGAAACTCAATTCGGTAATCGCCATCGTTGCTTGAGACAACGGTCCGTTTAAGGCCGGTATCAACGTTCCGTGCGGTAACGCTTGCGGCGGGCACCTGTGCGCCGCCTGGATCTGAGATCGTTCCAACGATCGTGGCGGTGGTGATCTGCGCTGCCGCGGGAATAGAGAATAGAGCTATAAGGAGAATACATATCCCTAGCCCTCGCGATCGGCACAGCGTTTTTGAGATATTCAATTTCATGCTCAACTCTTTCATTTTCGATTGCTCCTTATAGATGCTGTAACTCAAATCTTCTAAAAATTTTGCCCCGTGATATTTGTTCAAAAACTGGACCGGTTGCCATTTCAAGCAACCTTCGGCGCAGCAAATGCTGGTGCCGTTACCAGTGCGACCGCGCCCTGAAGGCGCGGGTGTTCCGTTGCCGGAACAATTCTGATCGGCGTGGTGCCGAGCTCTTTCGTCAATGCTCTCTCTTCGATCGCCTCGCGAACTTGAGGTTCGATCAGGTCCCACGCTTCCGTGATTTCGCCGCCGATATATACAGTCGACGGATCGACCGAATTTATTACCGACGCCAAACCGAGGCCCAGATATCGAGCCGTGGAATTTAGCGCCGCCAACGCCTTGCCGTCCCCTCCCCTGGCTCTGGAAACAAGGTCTTCGATCGTAAACTTTGAAACCTCGATCGGCTGCGGCTGTTTAAGGGTGGTGTTCTTGCCGAAATATCTTGAAAGGGTCGCAATGTTGGATACGTAAGCTTCCCAACAGCCATTGGCACCGCACGAACATACCGGACCATCGATACTTAGAGGTACGTGGCCAAATTCGCCAGCCGTGTTGTGCTTACCGCGAACCAGTTCACCATTGATAATGACGCCAACGCCGAGGCCGTCCGACACGCTCACAAAAACAAAGTCGTTGTTCCCGGAAACTGCTCCATGTGTTGACCAAACTTGCGACAGTGCGCACGCCTTACCCGAGTTTTCAAGATGGATCTCGATTCCCTCGAATTCCTTTTGCAGGCGCTCCAGCAGATTTACGTTCTTCCAGCCAAGCGCCGGGGCATTGATCACAACGCCGGATTGGCGGTCAACCATTCCGGGGATGACAATCCCGATGCCGTCACACGAAGTAACTCCGGCTTGTTCACTTAAAGCTTTGCGCACCTGCCAGCCAAGAGAGGCGGCAAACTCGTCCGGATCAAACTTAGTCGGAAAGCTGACGATCTCTCCGATCTGTTTGCCGATAGAATCCGAGACCATCAGAAAAGTGCGCGATGCCCTGATATCTAACGCAACGACAACTCCTTTTTGAGAATTAACGTAGAGGAATGTCGGTTTTCTGCCGCGGATGCTTTGATTGCCCTGAGACCCTTCGCGAACCAGCCCTTCATCAAGTAATTCATTTACCAAATGCGTGATATTTGCGCGGTTCGTTTCCATTAATCGTGAGAGTTCCGCCCGCGAAACAGGCTGGTGTGTCCGGATCATTGTGAGAACGATCTGGCGATTTATCTCGCGCGAGGTGCCGCGGGTCGCCATCGTAAAGTCTTTGGGATTGATTCGACGCATGAATGAAATTAATTGGTATGACCAATTAATCGACCGCTGTTAAGTTAAACTATCTAACAAATTATGGCCAAATCGACTTGCAGAAGGCGCGAATCGCTTGGTCCCGAACGGGCAGAGCCTCTAAAAGAGGCATTTCTCTATTTATAACTTAACAATTTGTTAAAACTCCTAACATAATACACATATAAAGGAACGCGTCAACAGATTTTCGCTATTTCGAGGTTATTTTTTTTGCGTTTGGAAGCTCGAGTCGTCAAACTCATCGGAAAAGAAATCGATAATTTCTGTTATCTGGAAATTTTTTTTGTAGAATCTGTAACATATGTTACCGGAGTATTGCGCACAGGTTAAGCGAATCGTGCCCTATATTCGCGCACAGGCGTTCCGTTCTGTGCTGACAGTCGTTCTGTTTATCACAATGTGTATCGCCGTTGCAGGTCAAGCGGCGGCGCCGACGCCACAATCTGCTGCGGTTGGTTCTACAGCCGTCGGAAACAAAGATACTTCTTTAGGCAAAAAAACCCTCACACAAACTGAACGAATAAAACGATGGATCGAGTTTGATGCTTTTTCGTTCGGCACGCGCTACCGCTATGTCGATTTGAATTCAGAAACTACGTCGGTGAATCAACAGCAATTCCAAGTTGTAGCCCGCGCAAAATTCAAGTTCGATCACGAGGGGAAGTACAGTGTTAATGCCGGACTTTTCACGGGCAACAATATACTCAGTGGGTGGAACAACACGGGGATCGGAACAGGTGACGGTGCGGCATCGATCTATCTCAAACATCTGTACTTTAACGCGAAACCCGCGAAATGGATCGAAATACAGGCTGGCGGTTTCGGCGTAACTAACGGCGAAAACACGGAGATCACCGGATATGACAACGACGTTTACCTGATGGGTGAACACGTCAGCATTCGCCGTCCAAAAGACCTATATTTCGACGAGATCTCGGTAACGAACGCCTTCATCGGCGACATAACGATACCGAATGTATTTCGACGTTTCAAACGTCTCGGCAATTCGAACTATCACCAGGTAATGGTTCGAAAAACGTTTAATAAGCGAGTCGGATTTTCGGCAGATTACACGTTTGATTCAGGTACCGACACCCTGCGGCAAGCCGTCAATGTAAAGACGCCTGAACTGCACTTCCTGGATCGCGTGCTTTTTGAAAACTATCAGCGCCTGGCGCCCGATACGGGTTATGGTTTTAGCCTTTTCGGTGAGAAGAAATTCAATGGCCGATTTACGCTCGGTGGCGGTTTCACGCATATCGATAACGTGATGTTAAATGCCGACCGTTTCCAGCGCGGAAATCGGTTTTTTATAACTAACACCATCAAATTCACGCGTGAGCTTTCACTGAATACGTTCCTGATCCAAGCCGTCGGTCCCCTGCCGACCCCCATCTCACCGCGAACGCGTTTGGACATCATCCTAACGTACAATTTCCTCGAGACACTTCACCGCTTAAAGCTCAATTAGGGCAGCCAGGGAATAAGGCCTTTTTTTGAGAGCCAAATAATGAAGGTCGATCTGCATTTCGGCCATCATTTATTATTCTATGAACACTGCGAATGATCGAACTACCGAAAGACATTGTTAGCGACTTTAAAGCGGCAACATCGCGCGAATGGCTTGAGACGAACGGAATCGGCGGATATGCGTCTGGCACGGTTTCGGGCGTACATACACGCCGTTATCACGGGTTGCTGGTCGCGGCGACCCATCCGCCTCTCGGCCGCGCCGTTTTGCTTTCAAAGCTAGAGGAAACCGTCTTTATCGACGGCGCGCGTTTCGATCTTTCAGCAAATCAATATCCTGAAAAGATCTATCCCGAGGGTTTTCAGTTTCTAAAACGATTTCGCCTGGACCCGTTTCCAGTCTGGACGTTCGATGTCGACGGCATAGAGATCGAAAAGAAAGTCTTTATGCCTTACGGCGCGAATGCAACATCCGTCACATGGTCAGTTAAAAATCGAATCAGATCTGATAAGCGAGCGATAGGTCTCGAAGTGCGGCCATTGATCGCCTTTCGCGATCATCATCATTTGCAGCACGAACGAAGCGATCTCGACATGAGCATTTCGGTTGACGCAGGTTCAGTGTCGATGTGTCCACTGCCCGGCCTTCCGGCCTTATTTTTAAATTCAAATGCGATCTCTGTCGAGCAGACCGGATATTGGTATCGCAATTTCGAGTATGCGATCGAACAAGAACGCGGGTTTGATTTTCACGAAGACCTTTTCCAGCCATGCGTATTGAATTTCGATCTGGCGCAAACGGCAAACGTTATCGCTTCGACTGAAAAAACAAAAACCGATGACATCCGAACGCTTGAAAAAGCCGAGATGAAACGCCGTGCGTCGCTTGTCGTAAATGCAAAGACGAAAGATCCATTTATTCGCCAGCTTGTTCTCGCCGCCGATCAATTCATCGTCGACCGCGGCGACGGGAAAACGGTGATCGCCGGCTACCATTGGTTTTCCGACTGGGGTCGCGATACGATGATCGCCTTGCCCGGGTTAACGCTTGCCACCAACCGGCCCGAAATTGCGAAAAGCATTCTTACCGAATTTTCGAAACATATTTCCGAGGGAATGCTGCCGAACCGCTTTCCCGACGCCGGAGATGAGCCGGAATACAACACGGTAGATGCAACGCTTTGGTTTTTCGAGGCCGCACGTGCGTATCTGGAAAAGACGAACGATGAGAAGTTCGTGCGCGAAGTTCTATACGACAAATTGGTCGACATCATCGACTGGCATATTCGCGGAACACGGCACAACATTCACGTTGATACTGATGGACTGCTTTATGCCGGCGAACCCGGTGTGCAGTTGACTTGGATGGACGCGAAGATCGGCGATTGGGTCGTCACGCCGCGGACGGGCAAACCGGTCGAGATCCAGGCACTTTGGTATAACGCACTGCGAATCATTTCGGATCTTGCTGTGGCGTTCGGTGACTCTGAGACCGGAGCGAAATATTCCGGAATGGATGAGGTTGCCCGCGACAGTTTCAACGGCCAGTTTTGGAATGCCGAGGCCGAATGCCTTTACGACGTGGTGGACGGCGACACAAAAGATGCGAGCATCCGGCCGAACCAGATTTTCGCAGTAAGCCTGCATCACTCGATTTTAGACGAAGAGCGCGCGCGAAAAGTTGTCGATCGGGTCGAAGCCGATCTATTGACACCCGTCGGGTTGCGTTCCTTGTCGCCAAAGGACCCGCGGTATATGCCGGTATATATCGGGTCACCTCTCGAGCGCGATGCCGCGTATCATCAAGGCACCGTTTGGGGCTGGCTCATCGGGCCATTCGTTGACGCGTATCGCAAAACGCATCGCGCGCAACCGAACATCGAACCATTCGTTGCCGCATTCAATGACCAAATTAGCGAAACCATGCTCGGTCAGATCTCAGAGATCTTCGATGCCGATTCGCCTCACAATGCTCGCGGGTGCGCTGCACAAGCGTGGAGCGTCGCCGAACTTCTCAGAGTTCTAGCGTGATAACAAAATTATGGAAGAAAAACTTTTCCTGCCGATCATTTTAGGCACGCCGCGAAAGGCGCGCGAAAGCGAGCACGTCGCGAAATGGGTATTCTCAAAAATGCAGGAACGCGACGACATCGAGACACAGTTTTTTGACGTTCGAGATTTCGACTTGCCCCGTGACGATTACGGAACAGCGATCGGCACCGATTTCCCCGAATGGCGTGATGCGGTAATTCGCGCCGACGGCCTTGTCATTGTCACCCCGGAATACAATCACGGTTATCCCGGCGCGCTAAAAAGCGTTCTCGACCTTTTATTGAAGGAATATATCCACAAGGCGGTTGCGTTCGTCGGCGTTTCTGCCGGTCCTTGGGGTGGAACCCGCGTGATCGAGGCATGCGTGCCGATGGTTCGGGAATTCGGGCTCGCCGTAACCTTCAGCGACCTTAATTTTCCAAAAGTTGGTGACAAATTCGATGAGTCGGGGAATTTACTCGACGCAGCATTCGAAAAACGCGTTCAGGGATTTTTGGATGAACTAGTCTGGATGGCAAGGTCTCTTCGATATGGCCGCCAGAATTTTCCGTCAAGATACCACAGTTAGATTCACGAGCATCATGCGGGTTTAATATCAGCCGCTAAACGGTCTGGTGTTCTGAATACTTACTCTCGCAGACCTCCGAATAGTTACATTGCACACATATTTGCAGGCTTGGTGTTGCTGCGTGATCACCATCCCGTATTCTCCCGATCATCTTGTGGGCGTCTTCGGCCGTTTTTTCCATTTCCTCGGGAGTGTATGCGTGAAGCGTGCCTTGCCGCAGGTATGCGATATACGCCTTGGACTTTTGAAGCGCCTTTGCATAAAGCCAAAGTTGAAATCGATGCGCGGCGGGATCAGCTTCCGAGTCGGTTTTGTAATCCAGAACAAAATCCGGCCCAACCAGATCGACCGAACCACTGAAGGTTATTCCGTCGACCTCCTGAACAAATTTCATTTCTTGTTTACTGCCATCGACACGCACATTTGCGTAAATCGGCAGCTCTCGAAAAACGCGCGTGAGACTTACGGCCTCATTGACCTGATCTTCATCTGCGGTCGCTGCATACCGGCGTAGCTCATCAGAATTTGAAATCCCTAACTCAAGAGCTTTGTGCGTTAAAGTACCGATTTTGGATGCGATCGCGGCACCTTCCCCGAGTCCCGGATGCCCGTCAACAAAACGGAACTTGAATTTCAATGGGCATTCTGCGAAGGTCGTTAGTCCTGTCACCGGGAGCCGACTCAGCCCTGGCAACACTGACTCAGAAATAATTTTCGAACAAGCTGGCAATGGGACAGGTTCATGCACGGCCGGCGGAACAGTATCTTCGACCCGATACGCAATTGGCGAGTTTGGGATCGAGGCTGCGTCGAGCCCCGGTCGAAGATGATCGATATACCGGCCCTTATCCGCAGTGGACGTTAACATCACCTTGTCGGCCGCCCTCGTCACCGCGACGTAAAGCAGACGCTTTTCTTCCGCCGCTTCTCGCGCTTTGCGACGCTGTTCGATGACGGTGCAAATAGATGGCTCGACGTCATCTCCGTTCTCGTCACAGAACTTGAATGCTACCCCAACGCTGGGCTCGATAAGCAGTTGATGCGAATGGCCTTTCGGCTCTCTGGCCAGGTCCGCGACAAAAACCACCGGCCACTCGAGCCCTTTCGATTTGTGAATCGTCATCAACGACACGGCCTGGCTTGCATCGAGCGGCGGTCGTGCCACCTCGACCTCCGCGCGAATAAGTTGCCTTAGATGGCGCACGGCGCCGAAAATGTCGCCGCAACCGGTCTTTTCGAGCGACAACAGCAATTCGATCGTTCCACGCCAGTCAGCTTCGCGGCGATCGCCGTGAGGAAGATTCGCCAGCACCGCACGGTAGCCGCATCTCCGGTCTGCTTCGAGAAGAAGCTCGGACGACGAAAAATAAGCGCGGGAATTTATGAGTGACCGCAAGTTCTCTGCCTCGCGACTGAGATCAGCCGACTTGTCAATGATATTCCACCAGGTGGAGTCCTTCGGCCTTGATTTGGCTAAGGCGTAAAGCCGCCGGTCGCTGATCGAGAAGAATGGGCTGCGAATCGCTGCAACCAGCGAGAGGTCGTCATTTTGATCGGCAAGGAAACTAAGTAACGCATACGCATCCTTGAATTCGCGGGTGTCCAAAAGGCTGCCCCCGCCTGCGTGGACTGCCGGAATTCCTTCTGCGGCCAATGCATCAAGATAAACCTCAAGCGGACTCCACGTCCGCGAAAGGATCGCGATGTCTTTTGGCTCGATCGGCCTTCCGCTGTTTTTGTTATCGTGAACAGGAAATTGCTCGTCGAGCATTCTTCTTATACGCGAAGCGATATACCGGGCCTCAATGACCTGTAGCCAGGCCTTACGCTGTTCGGCTTCCTCGACCGAGTTAAACTCGATATGCGGCCGGTCATCGAACAACGTTGTCTTTTCCGAACGCAGTGGTTGATGAAGGGAGTCCATCATCGGTCCGAAAACCCCGTTCATTGTTTCGACCAGAGACACATGGGCGCGAAACGTCCTGTCCAGTTCTTCGATGGTTCCGCCTTCTCGAACGATCTCTTCACGGAATTGTGCAAAGCCTTCGACATCCGCCCGTCTGAATCCGTAGATCGATTGCTTCTCGTCGCCGACGATCGTCTTTCGCGCGTTTTTTGTCAGGCGACGAATGATCTCGGCCTGCACCGGATTTGTATCCTGAAATTCGTCAACAAGGAATGCGTTCCAACGTTCGGAATAATGCCGGATCACGACATCGTTTTTCAATACCTCAAGTGCGCAGTATTCGAGGTCGTCATATTGCAGCACCTTTGCTTTCAACTTCTCGGCTCGAAGAATGTCTCGAACGTAAATATAAGCGGGCCTTAATCGTCCAACCTTTTCTGCAAGCAAAATATCGCCGTCGCTAAACGTCAGCCCTGCGGTCGGCAAAAACTCTTTCGCGGCTTCCTTGAGGCATTTTAGGCATGCCCCCATTTTCTCTTTTCCGCCCGCAGGCCATGCCTGAGCGCGACCATGATGCGCCGCAATTTTTGAGATCGTCAACAATGCAGCAGAAACGCCGTTCTCATTTTCGATGTCTAAGATCGCGGCTGCAGCCGAGCGACGCGCGTTTTCAAGCTTATCGCCTTCTTCGCCGTTAAGTTCATGGACAAAAGTTTTGGCGTTGATGTATGCGTCACAGCATTTGAATTCATTCAATTTCGAAGCTGTAAAAGTTTCGACCTGCTCCTTCCAGTTTGCCGAATCACGATCAAAAGCGTCGTCGGAGGCAAACGTGTCGCCGAGAAGTAAATCCAAAGCGGACATCAGCCAGCTGTAGCCAAATTCATTTACAATGTCCCGTTCCAGACCGCCAACCGCCTCTTCGAGTTTTTCGGCCTTCCAGATCCGCGATTCGGCCTCGTCCATTATCGAGAAATCAACTGGGATTCCGGCAATATCGGCAAAGTCTCTACAGATCCTCCCTGCAAGAGCATGGATGGTGCTGATCTGGGCCGCGTCGACCTCGGCAAGGCGGTCGTTGTCGACAGCAACGTCGCCCGATGACAGTGTCTGCCGTATGCGTGAACGCAGTTCGTCGGCTGCTTTCTCACTGAACGTGACCGCGACGATCGAGAGTGGCGACATTCCATCTACAGCGACGTGATGCAGAAAGCGATGTGCCAGCATTCGTGTCTTGCCAGTTCCCGCCCCGGCGGTCACTGCGACACTGCCCGGAGCGGTCGCGGCACGATGTTGTTCGTCGGTGAGTATCACTTCGCCGCTCCTTTCCGGGTAATGCGATGGCCGTTGCGGCATACGCTGTCGTAGTCGCAATAGGCGCACGCCGTTTGATCCATATCCGGACCGACCGCAAAATTGCCGCTCTCCAAAATCGCCTTCGCCCGCTCGGCAAATGCGGTTAGCTCGGGTTCGATCTCGGCCTTTACGCTCTTGATTTGCTTTCCTTTCGTAATCGAGTAATAGATTCCCTTGCTAAGCCGTTCGTTCGGAAACAGCGACGGCAACGCAACGTTGATATAGATCGGCAATTGCAGATCGACTTTCGCCTTCCCCTCTTCGTTCTGCACGCCGGGCGGAGCGCTGGAGCTGGTTTTGTAATCGATGGCCACAAGTCCATCGGGAGTGCGGTCGATGCGGTCGATGGAACCGCGTAACCGAAAGCCTTCCCATTCGGCGCTGTAGGCTTGTTCAGCCGAGACAATTTCCGAGCCGTCCAAGACGAAATCGTTCGAGCGTATCGCTTGCCTCAGCGTTTCGACGTGCTCAAAGCGCCTCATTTCCCAGTTTGGCAGCACGGGGAGCGCAACCTTTTCCTCATCTGCCTCCGCCTCGGCAAACGATTCGTCTAACACCTCAAGAAGTTTCGACCTCATATCACTTTGACCCTGCGCTTTCCTGAAGGCGAGCTCAAGCGATTTGTGATAAAGGTTCCCTCGCGTCAATGGAGAAAGTCCATCGTCCATTTCTTCTTGCGGACCAAGCCGAAGCAGCTTCTTCGCAAACCATTTGAAGCCGCACTGGCCCAGCGACGTGAGCTGCGAAACGCTCCATTTTCTTGAACGATGATCGATCGCCTCTGCGATCAGCCCGTCGTATTCGCCGCACGCATTAGGGCTTTCACGTTCCATTTCTATCGCCACTCGCTCGCGGGCGGCGACAAGAACCGCGTCGTCGTTGAATAATTCCGACCTCAAAGAAAATCGGCGTATTTCTTCAACACTTGCGGCCGCATTCGAAACGAACTGTTCCGGTTCCAGATCGAGCCGATCGAAGAACGAACTCTTGATCTTCTCTTCGACTCCAATAGTTTGGGGAAAGCTAAGTTGAAGGTTCCCTGCGGCAGTCAAAAGCAGAAAATAGAACGAGAGCGATTCCCAACGCGTTACCTCCGCCGCGTCCTCGAATTCGATTCCCTCCTTTACGAGAAGTTTTCGTTCATAGAAATCGATGATCGAATTATCTTCAGCTTTCGCCGGGAACAAACCTTCCGCCAGGCCCATAACGAAAACGTGCTCAAACCG
>JBJMGN010000280.1:0-2579 GCA_045807885.1 Pyrinomonadaceae bacterium
CTGCTCGGTCGCGGCGGCATTTGCGTTCTTTTCCAGGTCGGTCGGCGGCCCGCCTTCGATGATTATTAACTGGCTGTCGGCCATTTCTTGCTGCGTCATGAGCCGAAAATCCGGCGGCATGAATGCGAATGCCAACACTTGGCCGTCTGTGCCCGGGATCGGTTTCGAACTCGGGCGATAGGTTGCTACGACGACTTCCTTGCTGAGATTGGTGGAACATCCGACCTCAAAATTCTCCGTGCCTTCCTTATAGATCGCCAGGTGTACCGCCTGAAAATCGACCGACGACAGCGTAAGCGGCCCCGACTTTGCGGACATCATAAACCTGACAAGGCCGTTCTCGCACTTGATGAGGTCGATCTTTCCTACGGCACGCTCTTCACCTGTTTGCAGCGGCGGAAGCACACTGTTGATTCCCAGGTTAAACCGGTCTCGTTCGATCTGCTTCAGTTGCTCATCCGTGATGTCTTTTCGTTTAATGATCTTCGGCGGCTTTGAATATGCGAGGTTCAGCTTTACCGCATTTTGATCGTATTGTGATTTGGCATCCGCAAGCTGTTTATCAAAGGCGGCTTTTGCGGCGGTGATCTGCTGGATCTGGTTGATCACGCCTTCGGCTTCCGATTTGGTGTCCTTTTCGTCGGTCGAACGCGCGACCTTTTCGGCAATGCTGCGGGCGCTGTCGAATTTTTCCTGACGCAAAAGGATCTTTGCCGAAAGAAGCATCATGTCAGGATCGCCGGGCTTGAGCGCCAACCCCCGATTTACGTATTTCAACGACTCGTCGAGATTCTCTCCGTTAACAACGCCGAGGAACCCGAGCATGCGGTAGCTTTCGGGGAACTGAGGTTGAAGCTCGATCGCTCTTAAAAGCGCCGTCCGCATTTTTACGACCGAGTCGGCCGGATATTTCTGAACGAAACCGAATTCGTCGACGCCCTCGCGGCTTAACGTCATCGCGTAGCTGTACTGCGCAAAATAATCCTTCCCATCGAGCGCGATCGCGCGTTCGAGATACCGCTTGGCCTCGGGGTAATTTCGCTGCCTCATTTTTACGAGGCCCATCGAAGTGTTCGCCATCACGTTGTCGGGTTCGATCGAGAGCACTTTCGTAAGCTGGGCAGCCGCATCGTTGTATTGCTGAGTGTGAAGCAAAAGGTCGCCGAGATACGCGTTCGCCAGCGTTTCGCTGACCGGTTCGACCGTCATCTGCGTGTCGAAAATCAGTTTCTCGCGAAACGTGAACTGCGACGCGGTGTATTTATTCGCGCCGACGTAGGTACGCAGCTCCTTTTCCATCGTTGCGTAATCGGTACCGAAGGCCTGCTGGAATGCGGTTTCGGGTTTGATATCGCGCAGGAGCAATGAAACGAAGCGCTCGAGATTCGGGGCGTTCTTGCCGCCGTTTCCCTGGATCAGATAATGAATGATCGCCCATGCCTGGGCATAGAAGATGCTGCGAGAATGGTCGCCGTTTGCGTGAAGCGTGTAGCTGTCAACCTCGAAAAATTGTTTGAAAGGGATCAGCTTTGTCTGATTTAAAAGATAAAGATGCCCGGATTGGACCGTGCCTAAGGTGACCTTTTGGTCTTCTTCGATCCTGTATGTTTGGTAATACTCGGCGAGGCCTTCATTAAACCACGTAGGAATGTTCGCTTTGCCCACGCTCGAATCGAGCATGAAATGCACGTATTCGTGAAAGATGGTCCCGAATGTGTCTTCGTTCTCGCCCTCGGTCGATAGCGTGATGTAATTCACGTCGTCCGCCGGCTGAAAGTATCCGGCGATTCCGTCGTCGGGCTTTCCGTCCGGCCGCTTGGGTTTGAACGGCCTGTATGACGACCCGCTTTTGAAAACGATAACTGTCGTCGGGATCGGGCTCGATACCTTCATCCCAGGAAAGATCCTCTGGAACGCTTCCCGAAATTGCTCCAATTTCGTTGCAACGCCGCGAATATCCTTCTCGGGCGCGTTTCCGATAAGGTGGAAATTCTTCGACCTTACCCTGATCCATTCATCCTTCGGAGCAGCAACCGAGTCTTGGCAAACCGATAACGTGAGGAGAACGAAGGCGACAAAGGCAAAACTACGCTTCACAGAACAAAAAACCTCCGGTGTGGGCTAGCGAAATTCTATTTTATTAGACGTGCAATATCAATCAATGTTCTGGAAACCTGCCTAAATCGCGAACTTTTGCTTTCGCTGCGGGTTTCCGCGCTTCGCAGCACATAGCCACGTCCTTTAGGACGTGTAGGACGTGGTCACGATTCGTTCAATCTCGCATAAGTCCCAGACCGCCGATCGGTTCACAAACAAACCCGTTTACAGAATGTACCATCCATGATAAACTGTTGCATAGGCAGATTGGGGCGGAACTGCGCTCCAATGATCATTGAAAATTTATCATGCGAGCATCGTGCTAAGCGTGACCCTCAGCGAGGGCTAAACTGGCGTCCCATGGTTGTAATACAAAGTATTACAACCCGTCGGCTGACGGTTCAAATCGCTTAAAGCCTGTTCCTACAAGGGTTTGCGGACACAAACCGTTCCACTTTGTACTCTCCCGCAAAATGGAACGA
>JBJMGN010000281.1:0-6527 GCA_045807885.1 Pyrinomonadaceae bacterium
ATCAGTTGTGTGCATAGTGGAGTCTGAATTGAGGCTCACATACCAGGTAGCCTGGCCATTGATACCTCCAGTACTACGTATGACGGCAAAATCCGACTTTCCGTCGGCATCGTAGTCACCTAGCGTATCCGAAACAGGCGGCCCGCCCACCGTAGTGAGTTCCAAGGTCCACCCCCCGGCAATGGCACCGCCATCCAAATCAAAGGGATCACGGACATATAAATTCCAATTGCCATTTGGAGATGTACTGCCGAAAACCGATGAAAAAGTGGCAGGGCCTGGAGTGTCGGGATTACCAGGGTCCTGCCAGGCAGTACCAGGGCCGGGTGCAGGAAACGAAGTGGTCGATAACGCCCAGTTCGTGGGTTTATAAGTTCCCGGACCCCATACAGGATCTGGAACGAAGGTCGCTCCGGTGTCACTGAGCGTATACGTTACATTGTTCTCGGCCTGGCCGAGTCCCGCTCGGCCTTGAATCATTAACGCCTGGCCTCCCGGTCCGACGAGCGCAATTATAACGTCCGAGTTAAAAGTATGCGAAAAATTATTGATTGTTACTTTTACACTTCCGGGGGTGTTTGAAATGTTTCCGATCATTCCCGTGACATTGATGGTAGAAGGATATGGGGAACCATTACCAATTGTCGCCGGAATTGTTATCGGCGTAGTATTCGAGAAAACAGCTTGCGCCGATTCAGTCGATGGAACGCCTTTAGCTAACACGCTTGTCGAATCAGTTCTCGCGTTGATGAAGAACAGAATGGACGAGGACACCGCCAAAACGGTCAGAAAGTAAAACAGGTTTCTGGGCGGCGATGGAGATCGCTTCGAATACATAATTTCCTCCGGCGAATTCGATTCAAGAAACCTTCGACATTGTGAACGGTCGAGTAAAGGTTCCTGATAGCAAATTTGGTATTTAGTGGAATTTGAGCAAACAGTTGAAGCAGATTAAACGCTTTCCAGCCTCAAGTCAAGAAATATTACCAGTTTGCACTGGTCGCAAGCCCTGTTTTTCGGAATTTGCATTGGATATGTCTTCATAGTATCTTCCGTTCCAATCAGTGGTTAAAAACGAGCCAAAAGAGATCTTCGGCTGGATGCTCTACGATTGGGCAAATTCAGCGTTCTTCACGACGACCGTTGGAGTTCTTCTCGGCCCTTACCTGCTCGGCCTGGCACAAGCAGCTGTTGGCGAAGACGGAGTGATCCTCGATCTAGGCCTTTTTCAGGTAACCCCAAAGGGCCTTCCCGCATTTTGCACCGCTATTTCCGTCGTTTCGATGGTGGTCTTTTTGCCCGTTCTGGGTGCAATTGCAGATTACACACATCTTAAGAAGCTCTTAATGGCGATCTTTTGCTATGCAGGAGTTTTGACGGGAGCGTTGCTTTTTTTCGTTACTGAGTCTTATTTTGCCTGCAGTCTTCTTTTCATTGCATCAACGATGTGTTTTGCAGCCGCGAACGTGTTTTACAACGCCTATTTGATCGATGTCACGAGTGCAGACAAAAGGGACAAGATCTCCAGTTATGGTTACGGCCTCGGATATCTTAGCGGCTTCATAATGTTGATGCTGAATCTGCTTTTCATTTCGAATGCAGGGTCCTTTGGCTTTACGACAGGCGAAGCGGTTCGTATATGCTTCCTCGCGGCAGCGTTGTGGTGGGGGATCTTTGCAGCAATAACGTTCGTTTTGCTCAAGTCGCGCGACGCGGTAAAGAGCGTTCCGTCCAATAAGAATTTGATCACGGTAGGTTTCGGAGAACTTTGGCAAACGCTAAAGGAGCTAAGGCGATTGCGATACACAATGTTGTTCCTGATCGCCTATTTGTTTTATAACGATGGGATCCAAACGGTCATACTTCAATCGTCGGTATTTATTTCATACGAACTATTCACATCAAAAGGGCTGGAAAACGACAACTCGTTTCTGATCATTATATTTGCGATCGCACAGATATCAGCTGCGGCCGGCGCGTTCTTATTTGAACGGATCGCTCGATTTCTCGGATCGAAGCACACCATCATCCTGTCCCTTTTTATTTGGTGTGCCATCGTGGTCTACGCTTACGCTCTTTTCGCAACGAAAACCCAGGCATATGTAATGGGCGCGGTGATAGGCATGGTTTTGGGTAGCGCTCAAGCTCTTTCTCGGTCGCTTTATTCACAAATGATTCCGGCAGGACGTGAGTCGGCATTTTTCGGGCTTTATGAGATCTCAGAAAAGGGGACATCATGGATGGGGCAATTGATGTTCACAATAATCGTCGGAGCGACCGGTTCGTTTCGCCATGCGATTCTCGGACTCATTGTTTTTTTCGTCATCGGCAGCGTGATTTTGGTATTTACGGATACAACGAAAGCTATACATGAGGCCGGCAACCTCACACCTGAAGAAGCAGAAAAGGCCTGATCGCTTTAATCAACATTTCCTATCGAATATAATTCGTTTGTTCGTTGAGATCATAAAAAGACGGAGCCCAAGGATGCTACAAAACGAAGGACGGATCGTAACAATTTTCGGCGGTTCGAAATGCAGACACGATTCTGAAGAATACAAGGATGCGCAACGGCTGGGAGGTTTGCTCGCAAAGGCGGGCTTTACGATCTGTACCGGCGGTTATCTAGGGATAATGGAAGCTGCTTCGCGAGGGGCACGCGAAGCCGGCGGACGTGTATTTGGTATTGTGATGAACCAATTCAAGGCTGAACCGAATCGATATTTGACTGACAAGGTAGCAACAGATCATTTCTATGATCGGCTTCAAAATTTGATAACCCGTTCCGTCGGCTTTGTAGCGTTTAAAGGGGGAATGGGTACGGTAACCGAAGTTTCGCTTGTTTGGAATAAGCTTCAAACACGTGTGCTTGAGCGCCGTCCCATCGTTTTGATCGGTGACTGCTGGAAAGGTGTCGTGCAAGCATGGCAGGACAATCTTGTAGTTTCAGCGGAAGACGTCTCGTTCCTGTTATTCGCAAAAGACGCAGACGAAGCTTGCCAGATGATAGTTGAATATTCTAAAGGCGTAGTTGTATGAATTGTCCTAGTTGTACAGTCGAGCTATCGCCTGACGCTCGTTTTTGCGGGTCGTGTGGGGCGACGATAGATTCATTCGATCCGGTTCCTGGATCTGCAAACCCAATTCCCAGCCAACAAGTAGATACAGGCGGAGCATTTCATTTTGATGCCGACGGACGGGGCGTGGGTCGTGGTTATACATGGGAAGTTCGATTTCAGGGAGCTTTCGCACTCGCCGTAGTTCAATTGCAGGCTGACCAATCGATCGCCGCCGAGTCCGGAGCGATGGTGTCGATGTCTTCAAATGTCGAATTGCATTCCGAGATGAAAGGCGGTGTTTTTGGTGCGCTGAAACGTGCGGTGGGAGGTGAATCTGCGTTTGTCTCGACGTTTACCGCCCGGGGCGGCAACGGCGAAGTCACTCTTGCTCCGGGAGCACCCGGCGATATTGCCGGAATTGAAATGCAAAACCAATCGTTTATGGTTCAGGCTAGCTCGTATCTGGCGGGCGATACAAGTTTGTCGGTCGAGACGAAGTTTGGCGGCGCGAAATCATTCTTTGGCGGTGAAGGGCTTTTCGTAATGCAGGTGGCAGGGGCCGGACTGCTTTTGGTTTCGTCCTTCGGTGCGATACATCGCAAAACATTACGACCAGGCGAGCAATATGTTATCGATACCGGCCACCTTGTTGCGTGGGAAGGCCATATGCAATACAACCTTCGACGCGCCGCCAGAAGCGGACTATTCCGAAGCATGATGAGCGGTGAAGGAATGGTGGCAGAGTTCGCCGGTCCAGGCGAGGTCTTGATCCAGACAAGAAATCTTGCGGCGTTTGCTGGGATGCTGAAACCATTTTTCCCCTCTCAACGCAGCGGCGGCGGCTTTAGCTTCGGTAGTTGATCCCATCGTGCACAGCTTAAAAGAATCTCGAATACAAGGTAGGGCGGTTTCGCGCGGGATTGCGATCGGAAAGATCGTTTGCCTTCACGGAAACAAACGGCAATTTGTCCAAAGGTCGATTCCGGAATCTGCTCTAACAATAGAAGTCGAGCGATTCAAAAGTCTCCTTGAGACAGCGAAAGCGACATTACGGTCTGATATTGTCCGTTCGAAAGATGGGCAAAAGTTTTCTATCAGTGAAATTCTTGAAAGTCATTTGATGATCCTTGACGATCCGTTACTAGAGGCAAGGATCACGAAGCGGATCAAGCAGAAAAAGGTCAATTCTGAGTCGGCCATTCAATCGGTTTTCGACGAAACGGCCTCGAATTTTCTTGCAAGTACCGACGGCCAACTGAGAGAAAAAGCTCTAGATATCGAGGATCTCTGCGATCGCCTTTTGAATGCGGTCGGAAATGAATCGAATAAACTCTCAATTGAACCGAACAGTATCGTCGCGGCAAAAGAAATTAAACCATCGACACTTCTCGAGCTGATCGACGATGGGATCGCGGGTGTCGTTGCCGAGTCCGGCGGATGGACGTCGCACACTTCCATCCTTGCGCGTGAATCTAAGATCCCCGCCATTACCGGTATCACGAAAATTGGAAAGCAATTCCACGACGGCCAAACCGTAATAATCGACGGATTTTCGGGACAGGCCATTTGCGACCCGCACAGTTCAACCGTTACGGCTTACCAGAATCGAGATTCCACGGAAACTGTTTCCGCGTTGCCATCCGGTAATACTCCTGAAGTCGTAAAAACCCTGGATGGCCGGATCATTTCTATCCGAACCAACACGACCTCGGCCGAGTCTTATCGTTCTGCAGAATCAAACGGAGCACGTGGCATTGGCCTCCTTCGATCCGAGTCGTTTATAAGCAAGTTCAGACGGATTCCAAGCGAAGAAGAGCAGACTAAATCGTATATCGAACTCGGAGATGTCGTCGGTGATCACGGTGTGCGAATCAGAACTTTTGATATCGACGCTGATCAGTACCTCAACGCCCAAATGTCCCGTCAGAAAAATCCGGCGCTTGGTTTGCGCGCTATCAGGCTTGGGATCTTGAATAAGGAGCTGCTCGTTCCCCAGCTTAAAGCTATTCTGAGGGCTTCATATAGTCGAAGGATCGACGTTATCGTTCCGATGGTCACAGGAGTTTTTGAACTGGAAAGCGTACGTCAAATAATGGCCGACGAGGCCGAGAAACTTGTGGATTCGAATATTCCGATCGGATCGCCCCTGGTGGGTGCGATGATCGAAATCCCTTCCGCTGTTTTTGTCGCCGATCAAATTGCGATGACATCAGACTTTCTATGTTTGGGGACGAACGACCTCGCACAGTACCTTTTGGCGGCTGATCGCGATAACGAGTCCGTTTCTCAATGGTTCCAAACTCTTCATCCTGCTATGTTGCGGGCGGTTAAGCATGTTATCGACGTCTGTCGAATGGCGGGCAAACCGCTGATCGTTTGCGGTGAAATGGCGGGGTCGCCGTTCTACGCGCCGGTGCTGATCGGACTAGGAGCTACAGAACTGAGCATGAATCCAAGTTCGATAGGGCCAGTAACAAGAGTGATCGGCGGAATCGCGTTTGAAGAAGCGGCGGAACTCGTGCAGGATCTCGATATGATGACGACCGCCGAAGCGATCGAGTCGAAAGTGTCGGCAACCGCAAATAAGAAATGGCCTCACTTGTATTCGAACGGATTTCTCGAATCGCGAAGCTCTTGAGTTCATTGGATGTTCAACAATTTTTTGCTATAATTTATCAGCCAAGCAGTTTAGCGTGCCGGGCGGTCGCTTCTGGAAACGGAAGAGGAAAGTCCGAACACCAAAGGGCAGCGAGCCGGATAACATCCGGGCAGCCGAGCGATCGGTTGACGACAAGTGCAACAGAGAACAGACCAGCCTCTTCGGAGGTAATGGGTGAAACGGTGAGGTAAAAGCTCACCGGCGGTCGTGGTAACACGTCCGGCCAGGTAAACTCCTCGCGGTGCAAGGCCAAATAGGGAAACGAGATGGAGGCGGCCCGCTTCCGGTTTTTGTCGAAAGACAAACGGCGTTTCCGGGTTGGCCGCTTGAGCCGTTCGGTAACGAACGGCCTAGATGAATGATCGCTGTTCGCAACCATTGCGAAAACAAAATTCGGCTTATTGGTACGCTTTACTGCTAAAGGCATTTTCGGAAACGCTTGGGAGACGATCCATCCAAATATGGCAAACCGTAAAGGGGTTTTCATTGGCGCTTATGTGCCAAATGAATTAAAAGAATCATTGCGTCGCCGCGCTGCTGCAGAACACAGAACGCTTTCGCAGGAGATCACACGCATTCTTGTCGAGGCAGTTCACGGCAAGGGTTTGCCTTCCGGAAGCGTCGATCGTCGAAATACGAACGCTATTCCGCGGCGTCGAGCGACGGATCCGCCGGTGCGTAGACGCGCAGATGATCTGCCATATATTGGCCCTGGTGGGAACAAAAAGTCAGGTATTGAATTTGTATTTTGGAGCGCTGCTCGCGTTTGTGCGGGCGGCGCTTTCTGATTTAGAAAGGCCGATTTGATA
>JBJMGN010000282.1:0-3349 GCA_045807885.1 Pyrinomonadaceae bacterium
GGCCGGAGCCATCCAAGTTGGATAGCGAAAACGTAGACAAGGAACGGCCCGATAACAAACGTCGGAAGCGAGATACCTAGTAAAGCGATGAACGAAGCAATATTATCGACAACGCCATTTTTATGCGTCCCGGCGAGAACACCCAACGGCAATGCGATCCCGATCGCAACGAGCATTGAAGCAAGTGCCAGCTTTATCGTTGCCGGGTAGCGATCGAGGATCATGTCAACAACAGGGCGGTCGGTACGAAATGAACGTCCAAGATCGCCATGTAGTAATCCGCCGAAATACTCGGCGTAACGATTGTTTAAGCCATTCCAGACAAATCCATTCTCGCTGGAATAGGAAAAGAAGAATGCAGGCCGGTCAAGGCCGTGCTTTGCATTGAAATTCGCGATCTGCTCGGCCGTGGCTGTTTCACCGAGGATCGTCGTCGCGGGCGTGCCTGGGACGATCTCAATCAAGAGAGTGACCAGCGATACAACTGTCCAAACGACAAGCAGCATTAACGCCGCTCGGCGAATAAAATTTACGAGTTTGTGGTTCATTCAGCCGGAACCATTTTCGCGGTTTTGCCTGAGTCAAGCAAATACGAATAAAGCGGAATAATCAGGTGCCGAAAATCGAAAGAAAATTCACAAAGGCGTCGAACTAAAAAATACAACCCGTTCGAGGGAACGTAACACGTTTTCTTCCGGCAAAATTGCCGACTATTTGATACCGGTATGGATCGCAGCGATACCGCCGGTGAGATTTTCGAATTCAGCCGAACTAAAACCAGTCTCGCTGATTAATAAGGCAAGCTTTTTCTGGTCGGGAAACTTCGATACTGAATCCGGTAGGTATTCGTAGGCGCCTCGCGAACCGCTGATAGCTCCTCCGATTCGAGGGAGCACCTGCGAAAAGTAAAAATTGAAGACAGAGCGAAAACCGGGGATCACCGGTGATGAGAATTCCAGCACGACAAGCTTGCCACCGGGTTTAAGAATTCGAAAAAACTCGGTGAGCCCGCAGGCGAAATTCGATAAATTTCTCAGGCCGAAGGCTATGGTTATGGCATTGAAGGAATCGTCACCAAAACTGAGATTCATGGCGTCGCCCTCGACAAAAGGGATTCTGGCATTTTTTTCGGCAGCAATAGCCAGCATGGGCCGGCAAAAGTCTGTGCCGACGACCTTGGCTTTCGAGTCGTGATTTAGTTCGATGGAAAGATCACCGGTGCCGCAAGCGACATCCAGGACTATCGAGTCCGGATCCGCGAGTACATCGCTTAGCTTTTCGCGCACCCGTCGCCGCCAACGCTTATCGATATTGAGTGAGAGAAGGTGATTGAGCAGGTCATATCGGCCAGCAATGCCGGAAAACATCTCGCGGACTGCGGCCGCGTGCTCGATCTCACGTTCGGACCGCTCCATTGATCTAATCAGAAGCCTTTTGGGTAAGAAGAAGTACGCTGGCAATCGCTTGCTGCCGCATCTGATCAGCAACACGTTGTACGTCTGCTGTGGTAACCGAATCTGCCGCCGCCTGGTCTGTTTTTACGCTCGCGAATTTATAAGTATCTGCGTCGAGCCAACGGGTCACGAAGTCTCGGCTGTTCAACTCCGCGATCGCAGCGTTTTTCGCAACCGCGAATTCTGCTTCGGTAACTCTTTCATTCAGGGCGTTAACGACAAAATCGCTGACCTCCGACTTCGGCTTTTCAACAGTGACCGCTGCCTGGATCTCGCGTTGAATTCGAGAAAAACCAATGACTATTACGCCGGGCAAAACATTCGAATAGTTCTTTACCCAAACATTGTTTCTTTGGGCCTCCGGAGCCTTGTTTCGTATGCGTTGCTCGATCACTTTTGCTAAAACGGAGGCAGCAGCAAAATCTTTATCATTACGAGCGACGCCCCGAATTGCGTAACGGATCTCCGTGATCCCGGCCTCAGGTGACTCGACGATCTGTGTGCCTGCCGGCGGCGGATCAGGAATCTTGAAGGTTGAAGGTACCTTTTTGTCCGACTTCAGCCAGGAACCAAAGTACCGTCTTATCGCTCGATATCCATTATCGATCGAAAAATTGCCTGAAATTGCGAGTGTTGCGTTGTCCGCCCCGAACAAGCGATCGTAAGCGGCCTTTAGATCTGCAAAATCAATGTTTCTGATCGAGTTCGACGTCCCGATCGATGAACGACCATAGGGAAACGATGCTAACAGGCGTTTCCGAACAGCGAGATCCGCAACGATGGCCGCATTCTTTTCGTCCCCTGCTAGTTTGGTAACCAACCTTGATTTGACCGCGTCAGTAGTTTGTCGGTCGATCAACGGATTCGAAATTGTGCTTCCAAGTGTTTCAAGCAGCGGCACGTACGATTCGGCCTTCGACGTTGCATCGAACTCTATATAGTCGTAGTTACATACGATACTCAGACTGCCGCCGAGGTCGTCACTAAAGAATTCGCGAGATTCATTAGTTGGAAAGAAAGCGTCCGCAGTAAGGCACATCGTGCCCTCTTTTTCTTGCGGATCGAAAGCGGCACCAGCGTGTATACGGAGTTTAACATTTACTTTGTCTGACCCGGGATCGTTCCACATCAGCACCTTCAGACCGTTCAAGAGCTTTTCCTGCCGGGGCTGCGGGCCCTGAGCAAGACAAAAATTGCTAAATATAAGCGAAAGTAAGCAAACTGCGAGAGACTTTGAAACAAAAGCTATGGGTGTCATCGTAAATACCGTGCGAAGAGTGATGTTAACGTGTTTAGTTGCCAAATTCCATTTAACTGTTGTAGGAAGTAGGAGGCTATTCAAACTTTTCATCACTTACGGACATCAAAAAATCGAGAATCGGGCATCGCCGCCCTGTAAACAGGCATCTACATTTGTTGAGTTAGCACAAATAGGCAGTTCACGGTGTTTCTCAATTAGGGCTTAACATCCTTGCAGAACAAAGTATAATATTGGTTATTAATCTTTCGCCCCGCCATAGAACGGGACAATATAATCGAGAGGTCGAAAGAGATGGGAAAAGTACTCAAGTATTGCAATCAGTGTGATGAAGGGTTCGCGGAAAGGTTTGCGTTTTGCCCGGTGTGCGGGACGACCTTGCAAGCCTACGAAATGAATCCTGTCGCAGCCGCCGAGGCCGCGCCCGAACAGGTCATAGCGGCTCCGGCCGCAACAGCCGCGTTTGAGACGCTTCCGGCAATTCACGAGCCGATCGCGGCGGACGGGTTTGAAACCGTTCCGTCGGTCGAAGAGCCGATCGCGGCGGAAACATTTTACGAGGCTTCAGAGCCGGAAACGGCCGAGGCCGAGTATCAGGTGGGTCATATCGACGAAGACGATGTCGAGATGTCAGAAC
>JBJMGN010000283.1:0-3608 GCA_045807885.1 Pyrinomonadaceae bacterium
ACACAACATATGTATTATATGCAAGAGCAAATTTCAGAGATGAAACAAGTTGGTTTTTCCGATAGCGATGTTCTGAGATCGATGGCAATCGTCAATATATTCGAGACGGGAAAGCCGTTCGGTGAATTCGCGGCCTGTGTCGTTTTGAATGATGGAGCCGGCATTTCGTACGGCATCAATCAGTTTACGCATCGCTCCGGCTCGCTCGCGGCGGTGGTCGAAAAATATCTCGAACTCGGGGGCAATGTCGGACGAACGGTGCTGGAAAACGCGCTGCCGATGCTTTGGCGCAGCGACCCACGTTTTGTTCGTGCACTCGCTGCCAACGAAAGATGTAAGAAAGCGCTTCGCGCCGCAGCAATTACGAGAGAAATGCGCCAAGCGCAATTGCACGTCGCACTCGAGCGTTATCTGAAGCCCGCGATCGAAGCAGCTTCAGGTTCAGGTTTCATCCTGCCGCTTTCGCTGGCGGTCATTTACGATTCGCTGACACATGGATCTTATGAACGTATCCGCGACCGCGTAAGCGTGACGCCTTTAGGCGTTCAAAGTCGAACGGCTGAAGCCTTCACTCTTGCTGAAAAAGCATGGATCGCCGAATACGTCCGCAAGCGCGATGCCTGGCTCGCGAGCGTCCCACGGCTTAATGCAACCCGCTACCGCACACGCTTTTTCCTGAACCAGATCATGCTCGGTAATTGGGATCTCAAACTGCCGTTGACCGTAAACGGCTTTTGGTTAAAAGACGAACATATTCGAAGTCTGACGGCATTCGCCGATGGCTTCCACGACACTGCGGCTGGGCCGAAAACCGCACCTCACCAAAAAGATCAAAACCTGCAATCACCTCCATTTCAACCTCAAGTTCCCTCGACAATTCCGCAGGCCCAGCCGCCGCTTGATGCGGTCGAAGAGCGTTTCGATCACATCGCAGAAAGGTTCGATCGCATAGACCGGATCATTACAGGAATAGCGACACGTACCGATCGCGCAAAATCGCTTTGGACCACGATCCTTGGGACGCTTTGGCAAACAGCCTGGGCGATGTTTGGGACGATTGCCGGTTTGCCTCTCGGGGTTTGGCTGGCTGTCGCCGTTATCGCCGCTCTGTTAATGCTCTTTTATCTTTATCGGCAGATAGCTCTCGGAAAGATCCGTGAGTCAGGAACGCATGTCTCCCGCATGCAGTAAGTGCCTAACACGAAAGCATTTACACCACGCGCAGCGTTTGCAGGCCGAGCCGTCTGCACTCCGACCAATATGAATACACACATTGAACAAGCACTTTATAATTTTCGAACTAATGGTATTCGGTACGCACGTACCGAGCGTTACTACGGCGGAAAGCATGATCTTGCATTTGCGACCGAGAAATTTGAGAACACTTTTGGGTCGCTCTTTCGTGAATTCGCCCTTAACCTCTGTCCTGCGGTTTGCGATGCTATCCGGGACAAATTGAAGATCGAAGGGTTCAGCGTGTTCGGTAAGAGTGACGCGTTTACGCGTTCTGAAAATGGAACGGCTCAAGCCGCCGCTCTTACTGACATGATCTGGCACCGAAACCGGATGGACGCACGTGCGGGCGAGGTGCATAAAGAAGTCATCAAGAATGGCGATGCCTTTGTTATCGTCTGGCCCGGTCCGGACGGCAAAGCGGCGATCCATCCAAACACAGCCTCGAGCTGCACCGTCGAGTACGACGATGAAGATCCTGGCAAGGTGATCTGGGCTGCAAAGTTTTGGCGCACCCGCGATAAATTTACGCGTTTGAATCTTTTCTTTCCGGATCGCATCGAGCGCTATATCACGAGCAAACCGCACGAAGGCGGGCTGCCGGACGCACGCGACTTTGCCCGTCTCAGTAGCCCGAACGTAAGTAAGGGCGCTTCTGGTATTTCGGGCGCCTTTCCTCACGGCCGGGCTACGGAAGGGGCTTCGACAATCCAAAATCCAAAATCCGAGATCCAAAATCCATTTGGTGTTGTTCCCGTTTTTCATTTCGCAAATAATGCATCGATCGGCACTTTTGGGACGTCGGAGCTGGACGACGCGATCCCCGTCCAGGACGGAATGAACAAATCTGTTCTGGATATGCTCGTGGCGATGGAATATTCGTCATTTCGGCAGCGTTGGGTTTCGGGCATCGAGATAGAGCGCGATAAAGAAGGCAAGCCCATCTCGCCCTTTAAGGTCGGTATCGACAATTTGTGGGTCGCGGGCGAGCCGCATGCAAAATTCGGCGATTTTGAAACTACGGACCTCGAGCAATTTTTAAAGGTAAAAGACGGGTTCCGAATCGATATCGCATCGGTCACCGGCACGCCGCTTTATTACTTGTTGCCGAATAGCCGCGGTTTCGCAAGCGGTGAGGCAGTGCGAAAATCAGAGTCACGTTTTATCGCGAAGGTCCGCGGCAGACAGGCAAGCTTCGGCCAGGTCTGGGCAGACGTTATGCAGTTTGCACTTCGGATCGAAGGCAAGCGGGATGTATTTTTATCAACTCGGTGGGAAGATGCTGCGCGGCTGACCGAAAAAGAAATGCTCGAAAACATTCTTCTCAAAAAAGAGATCGGACTTTCGAGTAACGACGCATTACGGGAAGCAGGCTATAGAGAAAACGAATTATTGCAATGAAATCACACAAGTGACGTTAGCCATGCCGCGAAACTATGCCAAGCCGGCGTTGCAGAAAAAGGCAGCCGCAGCCAGAGCGATGAGATGTAGAAGATAGATGCAAACAGGAAAATCTTACTCAGTTTGCGATGTTTCCAGGTATCAATGGTCAACACGATCAGAGTAATAAAAGTTGGGACACCGTAAAACCAAAGCGGGCCAAAGCTGTCTGTCAATTCACCGGGAAAGCGTGCGATCGCAGGCGGAAGGAAATTGATCACGGTGAGCAGGATCAGCCGTTTATGATTCGCAGCATTTTTTCGATAGTAGATCGCGGCTCCGAATAAGATCGCGAAAACAAGGAGGTCGCCAAACGGGACGATCAAAAACTCAAGCGGCGCCACTCCCGGCGGTGTGGATGTAGATCCGAATTTCGCGGCGGCGACTGCGGTAAGCATTCCGCTCACGATGATCCCAAGCCCGAGCGCGACGCCAAGAAAGCCGAGCTTGCGATGAACGAGGATACGCTTCGCAGAGATCAGGTAAACCTGTGTAATGAAAAGCGCGATCCAACCCGTCATCAACATTCCGTGAATATAGACAATGGTTCGCGGTATCGGCGGTGCATTGAATAAAGGCTTTAGATAAAAGGTTGGGGCGAACCCGATGAGTACAGCGAGTGGGAAAAGCACCGCGACCGCAAAAAAGAACCGATGTTCGAAGTCGCGATCTGTAGCTGCGCTGTGAATTCGAACGCTGTCGAGCGATGCATCGTTAACTGCCATAGTTCACCAGAAATAGTTTTTGTGTAAGTGAAACTCGCGAGAAAGATATCACAGGCCGTGCGTATCGAACAATTCAAAACGCTGCCGAAGCATCTCAGGCGCGATACCTTCATCGGCAATTATCTCGTCCGGCGTGCGTGTTACGAGCCAGTTTTGCGGAATGAGGGCAGAAAGCGCAAACGCATCTGCCTCGCGCTCTTTTCGGGTCGG
>JBJMGN010000284.1:0-4622 GCA_045807885.1 Pyrinomonadaceae bacterium
CTGATAGGACCGGTGACAATGGTCAGTCAAGTGTTTCAGTCTGCCGCGCAAGGGCTTAATTTGTTTGGACCGGCATCGATAATCACAAATGTTGCTGCACTCGCACTCAATTCCGGCTCGATCATACTAACAATAAACGGCTCGACGTTTTCAAGAATAATTCTCTGGAATTTAGTGGTCGCGGCGATAATAGCAATTACCTTCTTTGTTTATGTTTGGTTCCGCCTTCCTGAGCTCCAAGTAATATCGCGGGCTGATCGGAATTCCTTCCTTAAAGTGGGGAAGTTTGCCTTTAGCATTTTTACGTATCAAACGATTACGAGTTTGCTGCTAATTTTCGAACGGGTGTATGTACTCAGAACCTTCGGATCCGAGGCCCTGACATATTATGTTGTGCCGCTAATGTTGGGGATATATCTTCATGCATTTATTGTCAGTTTTTCGCAGGTTGCCGTGCCAGAAATAAATGAACGAATTACAAATCGCGAACGCTTGTTAGCTTTTTACAAACTGGCAAACAAATCGGTATTGGCTGTTACAACTCTTTTTATTTCTGGATATTGGGTCTTCGGCAAGGCTTTTTTGACTCTTTGGCTCGGGAACGATTTTGAAAGCCGCTCTTTCACTCTTCTTGTGATTCATGGCACCGCGTTCGGAATCATTGCAATTTCAATCAATTGTTGGATTCTCGCCGAAGCTACGCATTTTTCAGGATTGAACGCTCTAAGCGCGTCAGTCACCGCGTTACTAGCGATCAATGTGAGCTGGATCGCGGCGGCCTATTACGGGATGGAAGGAATTGCAGCCGGCAGGTTGATTGGTGCGATTGCCGTTTTACCTTTAATTCCCCTTTTGGAAAAGAAGGTATTCGGTAATTCGATGTTTTTATTCTGGGTTGATGCTCTCGCTCGTGTGGTTGTGGCGGCGGGGGTCTCGGTATTATTCGCAAGAATAGCCGTGAGTTCGCTTCAATGGAGTTGGTCGAACTTGTTGATCTCGACAGCGATGTTTGCGAGCTGTTTCGTGGTAATTTTGCTTTTACTACGTTTTCGTCCCGGCTTTGAACTTCGCGAACTCGACTCTGATAGCAGGGACTAGGATGCTCTAGTTAGGTGGAAATATTAATAATTGTGAGAGAATGGATGGTTATCCACGGAGAATGGGATCCGTAGGACACGCCGTAAACTTGCACATTTGCCACCACAGGCCGATCGGGATGTTTCTATTCGGAATCCTGCTTCTGGCAGTCTATCGTGCGCTCGTCGAAGATCAAAGATTAATAACGTGGCGCGTTGTGCTTTATTTTAGCATCTTGACCGCGATATCTTACGAGGCTTTTTTCTCTACGCTAATTCCGAATATGACGAAGTTCGGATTCACGGCGGTTATTGGAATGGCGATAGTACATTTTACTGCAAGATTTTTCGGATATTCAAAAATGAAAACGGCGTAAATAGTCATATAACTTTCTAAATGATCGTATTCACAAACGGATGTTTCGACATCCTTCATCCAGGCCATGTCAAATTGCTGCAGACGGCCCGCGCCTTGGGCAGCAAACTTATCGTCGGGATTAACAGCGATGACTCGGTGCGTCGCATTAAAGGGCCAGAACGGCCAATTTTCATTGCTGCGGAACGAAGAGCAATGTTACTCGCCCTTGAGTGTGTAGATGAAGTGCACATTTTTGAGGAATCGACACCCGAACGATTGGTGAAGGAAATATCGCCTGATGTTCTTGTAAAAGGCGGCGATTGGAAAGAGAACGAGATCGTTGGTGCGGATTTTGTCAAAGCGAATGGCGGTAAGGTAGTCTCGATTCCTTTGGTCGATGGGTATTCATCTTCTTCTATCCTAGAGAGATTGGGGCCGAACAAAGCCGACGCGCCAGAACTTAGCTCTAATACGATCGCGCGTTCATTGAGTCAGCATTTGAAGGTACTGGCGGAGATTTCCGACGTTTATTCATCGAGTATCGACGAATGTTATCAAATTCTGATAAAAACACTGAATAGCGACGGAAAAATCATGATATGCGGAAACGGAGGCAGCGCTGCCGATGCTCAACACATCGCCGCAGAATTGGTAGGCCGGTTTGAAACCGACCGGCGTGCGTTGCCGGCAATCGCTTTGACCACTGACACTTCTGCGCTTACTGCACTAGCAAACGACTACGATTTTCGCCGTGTCTTCGCACGCCAAGTAGATGCGCTTGCCCAAAAGGGCGATTGCCTGATCGCAATTAGCACGAGCGGAGAATCCGAAAATATTATCGAAGCAGTGATGACCGCGCGACGAATAGGCTGCAGTGTAATCGGAATGACTGGTTCCAAAGGAAAAAAACTCGCATCACTCTGTGACTCGTGTTTGATTGTACCGTCGGACCGCACATCTCGGGTTCAGGAAGCGCATATCACCGTCGCACATATTTGGTGCGAGATGGTTGACGAACTTTTTCTTACCCTCGCCGCGAACCAATGAAATTTCTTGATTTGTTTACAAATGCCCGCGTGTTGATCGTCGGCGATGTAATGCTCGATCGATACTGGTGGGGTGACGTTACGCGCATCTCACCGGAAGCCCCTGTTCCTATAGTTCGATTACGCAGGGAAACGCTCGCACTTGGAGGTTCGGCGAACGTTGCTGCTAATGTCGCCGGCCTCGGGTCAAAAGCCATCTTGGTTGGCTGTGTTGGCAACGACAAGGATGCAGCAACTGTAGCGGATGTTCTTAGTAAATCGGACTTGATTACGGCAAAGCTAATAAAGTGCAATGGAAAAACAACAACAGTAAAAACAAGAATCGTGGCGCACAACCAACAAGTCACTAGAATCGATCAAGAATCCATAGAACCATTGAGCGATGCCGAGCGCGTCGAGTTGCTTGCTTATGTCAAAACCAGTTCTTCGAATGTTGATGCGGTCGTTTTGTCTGACTACGCAAAAGGGGTTTTGGACAGCCGCACAATAAACTCAGTTATAGCAGTTGCCAACGAAGTAGGAATTCCTGTAATAGTTGATCCAAAAGGTCAAAATTATTTGAAATATAAAGGTGCAATGCTTTTGACCCCGAATAGAAAGGAGGCAATTGAAGCTTGCCGCCTCAATGACGAGTATCCAGATGTAGTTGATAAAGCAGGGGGGCAACTTCTTGCTGAGACGGGCGTTGACGCAGTTCTTATAACCCTGGGCGAAGAGGGAATGTCGTTATTTACTCGCTCGGGCGAGAAACTGAAACTGTCTGCTTCGTCTAGGGATGTCTACGATGTTACAGGCGCAGGCGATACGGTAATCGCCACGCTTGCAGTAGCTATGGCCTCCGGTTGCGATGTGCATACCGCCGCGCGGGTAGCAAATGCAGCCGCGGGTATCGTCGTACAACAAATAGGAACGACACCGATCAGCCTTGAAGATCTCCGCAACACTAATCTCGAATTTTGAGTCGCTCTGGTTTACAACATATTTTATTATTTCGTCCCGGTCATTTGGGTGACACGGTTGCTGCATTGCCTGCGCTATGGAGTTTGCGGAACTCAGAACCTGCGGCATTAATCACTCTCTTATACAATGTCGATCGGCGAAATTCGAATTTTCTTACTCCTCGTGAGGTGCTTGACGGTTCCGGTCTTATAGACGAATGGCTTGAGTATCCATATTTTGCAGGACAAAATGTTTTCGCGCGCATCAGAAACCGAATTGAACTTCTTATCGAGATCCGTAAAAGTAGATTTGATGCCCTTGTCTATCTTTTGCCCCGCGAACGAGGTTTGAGACAGATTGCACGTGATATTCGGTTTTTCAGGACTGCTGGGATCAGGAAATTCATTGGCATCGACCATCTGCGGAAAAATCGATTCAAGATCACGAGTGATCTTTGTTCCGAGCGAGTAATAAGCGAAAGCAAGTACCTACTTGGATGTCTAAAAAGCGAAGGATTTGAGCCTTCAATGCCGCATGATCGCGACTGGCTTTGCATTTCGCGCGAAGAATCGAGCAAAGTTAACGAGTTTCGGGCGCAACATTTTTCCGGGACTTTTGATCGAACTTCATTTGCGGTTGCCCCAGGGAGCAAACGTCCTTCGCGCATGTGGAGTGAAAACAGGTTCTCCGAGGTTATAGCGAAATTGGTGGATGAAATTGATCTGTTTCCAATATTCTTTGGCAGCGTCCAAGAACAGGGACTTTGCGAGCGAATATTAGCAAGAGTTGGCCGAGGTATTAATATTGCGGGCAAACTTAATATTCGGGAATCGGCTGGGCTTCTTAAGTCATGTCGCTTTTATCTGGGGAACGATACAGGGACTATGCATCTTGCCGCGGCTGTTGGCATCCCTTGTGTTGCGATTTTTTCCGCTGCGGATAGGAATGGGCAGTGGGAGCCCTTTGGCGAAGGTCATCAGATACTTCGGCGAAACGTCGAATGCGAAGGGTGTCGGGTTGATATTTGTCCTCGAGCAAACCTTTGCCTAGAATTGATCGACTCGAACGAAGTATACAACGCTTGTGTCGATTTGATACTTAGAGACAATCCTTAAGTAATGCGAATTCTTGTTATTGGGGCAACGGGGATGCTTGGTCATAAACTCGTTCAAGTGCTTGGCCGGCGGTTCCAAGTTTTTTCGA
>JBJMGN010000285.1:0-13683 GCA_045807885.1 Pyrinomonadaceae bacterium
GAGTTTGACCGGCGGTTGTCAGAGTAGATAAGCGAACATCTGCGGTTAGCTAAAGACGAAGGTGCACTCGTAACCGCAACTGCAATGGATGAGGCCGAAAAGCTTCAGCCGTCAGTTTTCAGGGATGATGAAGGCTTTTCGAAACTCCGAAACGCGATCAACGAGATCAAAACAAAACCGACGCAGGCAGCGATCCTGCGCACTTTGGTTCAGGCGGCTTCAGACTTTGCGCCTCGCGGAGCCTTCTTTATTGTAAAGAACGACCACCTTGTTGGCTGGAAGGTTTTTGGCAGCGTTCAGGTAGATGAAAACACAGCACGATCGATACATTTTCCCGTAACGTCTGAAACAGTTTTGTCTCGTGCAGTGACATCACTCGAAACAAATACTGCTTCCGCGGATGAAAATAGCGGCGACTCACAATTTCTCGGCCCGCTCTCGTTTGGCATGCCGGAAAACATGATCGCGATACCATTGGCCGCTCGCGGCCGTGGTGTTGCTGTAGTCTACGCCGATGGTGGTTTCGAGAACGGTCGTGTTAACACGGAAGCGCTTGAAACTCTAGTTTCGGTCGCCGGACTTTCGGTCGAATTGCTTGCCGGAGGAACGGCTCCGGCACAGGAATCCGAAACCGTAAAGCCTGTTGAAGAACCGGCAGCGGTCGTAAATGTCGAGGCCGAACCCGAATATGTCGGCGAGGTCGAGGTTGCAGAACAAGAAAGCGTCACGGAAGAACCAGCTGCGGCCGAGTTTGAAGTGGAAAGGGTTTCGGAACCGGTTCAAACATCTGACTTCGCGTTCAGCGAGAATAACTTGTCGGATACCCCTGCTCCGGATCCAGTTGAGCGTGTCGCCGAGGAAGTCGAGACGGAACCTGAAATCGCTGAAGCTGAACCGGCTGTCGTTGAGCAACCCAGGTATCATCACACTTCGCGCTCAGTCGACCTTCCAATTGAGGTATCCGATGACGAACGCGACGCGCATACGAAGGCACGCCGATTTGCCCGGTTGTTGATATCGGAGATTCGACTTTACAACGAACCTAAGGTGGTTGAGGGTCGCGACTCTGGTGAGATCTACGAGGTCTTAAAGGAAGCGATCGACCGTTCGCGTGAAATGTATGATAAGCGAGTGCAGCCGGACGTTGCGGCAAAGTTCGATTATTTTCATTATGAGCTGGTCAATAATCTCGCCGAGGGCAATGAAGAGAAACTAGGCGCAGGATATATGGCGGTCAAAGCCTAAAATTTGCAGCAACGAAAAAAAAGGCGGCTCAGGCCGCCTTTTTTATTTTTAAGTTTCCTTTTGTCGTTCGGAATCCAAAACCGGCCTCGTCGGTCCTGGATTATCAGGGGAAGTGTGAAGATGGACCGCCTTCCATTCCTTCCCGATCTTCTTAAAGATGAGCGTCGTCCGGCCTGAAGCGCTTTCAAGCTTCCCGTCGAATTCCTGTTGTTGTTTCCATTTGAACGAAACGTACGCCGAGGTCGGGCTGAGCATTTCCACGCGCACGCCCGTCGTCTCGAGTGTGACATTCTTGGTTTTCTTGAAACTCGATTCGCGGTTCTCCTTCATCTGCGCCCAGCCAAGCGTTACAGTTCCATTATTGTTAAAGAACAACGTTCGGTCGCTGTTTTCGTAAACGCTCATCAATTTTGCGGCATCCGCCTGCTTGATGCCTTCCACCAAACGGTCAAACGCGTCCCTTACCGGCTTTGACGGATCGGGCTTCGCGGCTCCGGCCCCAGCTGTCTGCGATGTCGCGGCGGATGCGAACACGAGGCCAAAAATAATTACGTAAATCGATCTTTTCATATAGAATTTCCTCTGATCAAAAGGCTCTTTCGAAAGTGTAGAGTTGGATTTCGAAGGTTGCAAACAAAAGGGCTGCACGATTTCGTCATCGAGTTTCATGAAAACCGACGAAATAGGCTTACCGCGGTGCGGACGATGTGTAGAATTCGGAGTGTTTTTCAATGTTCGAATTTGGAACACTTTTTGCTGCGAATTTGCAGTGGAACTGAAAAGTTCCGGTTCACCCCGCTCTGAAGATAATTTATTCGAGGAGGGAATGATATGCATTCCGCGACACGATTTGTATGGGCAGCCACTTTTTCTGTGCTGCTGGCGGTAAGCGTCTGCGCAGCAGAATACCGATTTGTAGATGATGAGCCTGAGGTCAAAGACCGCGTCGCACGGATAAGTTTTATCAACGGCGACGTTCAGATCAAGCGGTTGGACACCGACCAGTGGGAAAAAGCAGTTTTGAATTTGCCCATCGTGCAGGGCGATGAACTGACCACCGGACCAAATTCCCGATTTGAAATTCAGTTCGGCGCATATTCACACCTTCGCGTTTCAGAAAGCGCGATCGTCAAGGTCACCTCGCTATCAGATAACCTCATAGCTCTGGGCCTCCCAGAAGGCAGTGCGTCCGTTACCCTTACACGGTTCGACATAGCCAACGAGGCGTTTGAGATCGACGCACCGCGAACGACCCTCGCGATTCAAAAGGCCGGGCGTTACCGAATCGATTCTGGGCATATAAACGATCAATCGATCCGCATCAGCGTTAATCAGGAGGGGGAATCGCGCGTTTATTCAAGCAACACGGGCTTCACGCTGCGGGAAGGCCGTAGCGCGAAGATCTATATCGACGGAAATCTTGCAGGCGAATGGGAAACGGGCGATACGACGCGTTTTATTGACGATTTTGATAAGTGGTCGTATGACCGCGATGCAACTATCGCGAAACGTCAGGGTCAAGCTTATTACGGCAAATATTACGACACCGACATCTACGCTGCCGACGATCTTAACGATAATGGCGAATGGATAAACACTCGCGATTATGGTTACGTCTGGCGGCCTTATCAGAACGCGGTTTCAGGCTACACAGATTGGTCTCCATATCGATACGGCGCGTGGAGATGGGTTCCGAGTTATGGCTGGTCCTGGGTAAATGACGAACCGTGGGGGTGGGCGACATATCATCACGGCCGCTGGATCTGGTATAACGGCGGCTGGTATTGGGCGCCATATGGTTACTATCGAACCAGCCGAAGTTGGTGGTTCCCTGCGTTAGTCGTGCTTCAACAGTTCAATCGGAGTATCTGTTGGTATCCGCTTCCTTATAATCACCGATTTTACAATTACAACGGGCGCTATCATCGCGACCGCAATCAGCGAAACTGGAATAACGCTCCTGGTCAAAAGGACGAGGGCCCCAATACTTTGAAGCGTGGTGTCGCAACGACGGTGCCAAACACCGGGGTGATCACGGTTCCAATTGACGATTTTGGCAAGGGAAGAGTCCGTCATAGTTCGCTTCCCGGCGAAACGGCCCGTACCATTCTCGCGAAAATGCCGACGACGCAGGACGAGCTTCCGATCCTGCCCTCGATCGGAGACATTAGTTCGAAAGTAAGCGACGAAATTCGAGTGATCAAGCCTCGCGGGACTACTCCGATAGTCGCAACTCGTGTTGGTGCGGCGAAACGCGATCAGGGCGAACCGCTTGATAAGGTTCTCTACGACAAGATCCTTCTTGGAAATCGGCCGCCGGTTGTTACAAAGACAGATGAAGTCAGCGAGCCACCGCAACCGCCGGGACAGCGGGACACACCGCCGATAGGGGCCGTTCGCCGGTCTGCGGCAAAAGCTGCGGAGCCACAACGAACAATAATTCCGATGCCTAGCAATGATTCACCCGGCCAAAAGAGCGAACCGCAAAACGACGCTCCAAAACAAGATGTGCCGATCTACGCTCCTTCGCGGCGAAATGTTCGACCGCCTCAAAAGGACGAGCCCCGTGCCGAACCGACGAAACGCGACGCTCCGGTAAATTCATCGCCGCGGCGAAGTGAGCCTTCACCACAAAGGAGCGAGCCGTCCAACGATGAACCTCGAAAGAGCGACCCGCCCCCGCAAAAGTCGGAACAGCGAAGCGAACCTTCAAAGAGGAGCGACCCGCCCCCGCAAAAATCAGAAACGCCGCGTAGCGAGCCGAGCAAGCAGTCGGAAGCTCCGACGAAAAAGCCCTAAAGCAAACGGAGCGGACCAAAAGATTCGCTCCGAAAACCAATTGTTATTTTGCTAAAAACGCAGGGCGACCGGGCCGCCGGTCGCTGGTTGAGCTTGAAGAAAGATCGCCCGATCGATCGAGGTTGGGTTTCCAAGTACCACGAATCGAATATTGTTGATGTACTTTTTGGCAACCGCCTGCACGTCTGCGGGTTTGACCTCGCGGACCCTGTTAAGGAATTGAAAGCTATTGCGCCAGCCGCCGCCAATAAGCTCGTAACGTGCAAGTTCGGCGGCCTGTGCGGCGTTCGTTTCTTGTCCGATGAAGTAGGTGGTTAGAAATTGACCGGCGACGCCCGAAATATCTGCGGGATCGACAGCAGTGGTTTTGAGTTTATTGATCTCATCGAGCATTACCCTGATCGCCTGATTCGCATCAACCGCTGAAACATATATGTTGCCGGTATTTGCCGCCAGATTGCCCATATCTGCATTCGGTGCGTAAGAAAGGTTTCGCTTCACTCGAACCTCTTCAAAAACGCGGTCTCGCAAGATGGTCGTCGCAACGCGCATTGCAAAAAAATCCGGGCTGCTGATGGAAGGAGCGCTGAATATACCCTGTACGTAATTCGTCGGGAGCGCACGC
This sequence comes from Pyrinomonadaceae bacterium, assembly GCA_045807885.1. Lineage (GTDB taxonomy): Bacteria > Acidobacteriota > Blastocatellia > Pyrinomonadales > Pyrinomonadaceae > OLB17. Next base: position 4,670 of record JBJMGN010000285.1, read on the forward strand.
TGCGTCACGTCTAAAGTGGGTTTCGAAAAATCAAATCCAGGCGACGGCGTATCTTTATAATTGCCGCGCGGCAGTTTTCCGAACGAATCCGTTATCCTCTTTTTTAGAGCTGCAGCATCGAGGTCGCCAACGATGACAAGCAAAAGGCGAGATGCCTGCAACATCGACTGATGATAAGCACGAAGGTCGGCGGCCTTAAATTTCGTGATCGTTTCGATAGTACCGCTTGGATCGTTCGCATAGGGAGTCTTCGCATTGATCGTTCTATTTACCAGCACCTGAAGAAAGCCGTCCGGGTCATCTTCATCATCTCGCAGCGCGGTGAGTATTTTTTCTCGTGTAAGTTCGACGTCCTCCGGTACGAAAGCCGGATGGAGGGCGACGTCCACAAATACGTTCCATGACCGGTCGAAATTTTCGCGCGTCGTTGCAAGAGCGATTGCACTGTAGTCATAATTGGCTCCCGCGGAAATATTGCTGCCGGTACTTGCCAATTCCCTGCGGAGAGCAATTCGCGGAAACGCCGCGCTGCCTTCTGTAGCCACATTCAAAGCAAAGCTCTCGATACCTGCATTCTGCGGTGTCAGATTTTTAGTTCCACCGCGAAAAAAAAGTCCGGCCGCGACCGTAGCGCTATTCGGCCGGCGTTTGACGAGTACTTTCATCCCGTTAACGTCAAATTCGGTTACCAGGTTTGCCTGACTCGAAAGATCAGTCGCAGGACCCTGGCCGCTAACGCCGACCTGAAGCGCGGCTGCCGAAATTGCAAGTATGATAAAAATTCGTTTAATGATCTTCTTCTGCATTCTAGTTTCCGGTGAGGTCTGCCGGTGTTAGCCCGGCAATAGCTTGTGATTCCTTTGAAAGCAAAGCGACACCAATGTGCGGTTTGTTCTGCACATAGGTTCGAATGTATCGATCAGTATCTTCGCGCGTGATCGCCCGTAGGTTTTGATGATATCCGCTGAAGTATTCGATCCCCGTCGACGACCACCAGAATCCAAGCGTGTGTGCATACTCGCTGAGTTTTTCGCGTTCGAAAAGGTCGCGCGATTCCAAGATAGTCTTGGCATTTTGCAATTCCGCGTCTGTATATGCCGTGGGTTTATCGAACTGAGCGATCTCTGCATAAACAGCCTTTAATGCCGCTTTTGCTTTGTCAGGTGAAGTAACGAGCGTGACAACTACCGGGCCAACATTCCGCTGGGTGTAGTAGCCAATTTCGACGCCGGCCGCCAACCCGGAATCAACCAAATTGCGCTGAAAGCGGGAATCCGGCTGCGTAACGATGAAAGAAAAAACATCTGCTGCATAGGTCGCGGCGTTGTCTTTACCGATCGACGGGCCGTGCCATCCGATTTGGATCAACACATTCTGAACCGGCTGCTCAACGATAAATCCATCGCTTTTCGTAAGCGGCGGATGCTCGACAAGCGGAAATTCCTTGAATGGATCCACCGGCCGAGCCTGCCAATCGCCAAAGTACTGCTTCGCAAGCTTGAACACTGTTTCTGGATCGACGTCACCTGTAACGACCAACGCAGAATTATTAGGAACATAGTAGCGGCCCTGAATCGTGCGCATCTTTTCGGTCGTAGCTGTTGCGATGGATTCACGGGTACCGAGAGGATTCTTACGAGTCGGATATTTAGAAAACATCTTTTCCATCAGCGTCCGGTTAAGGTAAAAGAATGGGTTCGATTCATTTCTGTCGATCTCGCCGATGACGACTTCCTTTTCCTTTCTGAAATCTTCCTCATCAAAAAGCGGATACCGTACCGAGTCGTTGATAACGCGAAGGGCGCTTTCCACATATGAACGCGTCGTGGTGTAGTAATAGTTCACCACCTCCTCACGTGTAGAACCGTTATATGTGATTCCCATCTGACCGATGTTTTGCAGATATCCGACATCGCCCAAACGCGGACGGAGTCCAAAAACCTCGTTGCACCGATCATTTGTCCTGCCGAGTGCTCGTGCGGCATCGCACTGTGCGAGCAAGGTCGCCTTGTTCGGCTTAAAGAACATATGTTCGAAGAGATGCGAAAGGCCGTTTAATTCGGGCGGTTCAGTAAACGATCCATTTCTGACATCCAGTTCGACAGTTACGATAGGTACGGCCGCGTCAGGGTAGACAATGACCTCGAGTCCGTTGTCTAGCTTTCTATTTACGAAAGGAATCCTATATTCCGGTTTTGCAACAGCAGGTGCGGCTACCGCCGTCGTTTTGGCCGCCGCCTGGCCGAATGTGAAATTCGGCATAAGCGACAGGATCAAAATAAAACCAAATAAAAACTTTTTCACATTAAACTCCCAAAATAAGCCTGATAAATACGCGTGTTTGGCAATTGCAGTTTCGATTCTTTAATCTACCATACGGAGACTTTCAATATGGAACGCGACAATTTGATGCATGGAGCCCGCACGGCGTTGAACACAATTCCGGAGATGCGAGAGTGGTGTGAGCAATATCTAAAAGACAAAACCCGGGCCGAAAAGCCCGAGCTTTCTGAAGAAGAGTTCGAAACCTTCTGGAAATATCATAAACCGGAGATCATGCATGCCGGGGCAGCGGAGGCAGCGATGGCATACCGAGAAAGTAATAAATAGCCTATACCGAGGCTCCGGCAGGTTCTACGTTTTCGACGCTTACATCGCTTACTTTCTTCATCATTTTGCTGATCGGAATTGAGAGAAGGCCGAGGATAATTGCCGAAGCGACCAGCGCTATCGTGGTCCAGGTGAAAAGTGTTGGCGTCTGCTCAAGTTTTTCGGGGTCAACACTACCGCCGACGAGTCCGGCGATCAGATTTCCAACCGACGAAGCAAGAAACCAAATGCCCATCATTTGGCCGACAAACCGGCGAGGCGCCAGCTTAGTCATTGACGATAGACCGACCGGGCTAAGCAGCAGTTCGCCAAAAGTTTGGAAGAGATAGCTGAATGCAAGCCACCAGGCTGCCACTTTGACAGCGCCGCCTGTCGATACAAGCATATTTGCCGGGAATATCATTATGAAGAACCCGACGCCGGCCAGAAACAAACCCAGGGCAAACTTTGCTGGGGCGGAGATACTGATATTTCGAGTACCAAACCAGGTCCAGATCCCGGCGAATACTGGGGCAAATATGATGATAAGAAACGAATTGATCGATTGGAACCACAACGCCGGAACTTCAAACGACCCGACGTGACGCTCGGTAAAATCCTTTGCGAATAGATTGAGAGAGGTCGGTGCTTGCTCGAACGCCGCCCAAAAAATCGCCGCAAAGACAAAAAGAACACCTATAACAAGCACGCGTTTTTTTTCATCGCTGTTCAGTTTGCCGGCTACGAACATATATATGAAAAAAGCGAGCGCGACGCCGACCAAAGCATAAAGCATATAGCCGCCTACCACTTGCGGATCCAGAACAATAGTGCCCATGGCAGCCAAAACCACCACTATCGCGATTATTGCCAAACCAACGGCAACGGCGATCTTTACAATGTTCTCTTTTCCGGCTTGGATCGTCGGATCGGGATCACGCGTTGGCTCGATGCCAATGTTTCCGAGCGTAGTTCGGGATCGAATGGCAAACCAGCACAGACCAAGGAACATTCCAACCCCTGCCGCCCCAAATCCCCAATGAAACCCGTATTTTTCGCCGAGAATTCCAGTAACGATCTGCCCAAACGTCGCTCCGAGATTGATTCCCATGTAAAAGATCGAGAAACCGGCATCGCGCCGTTCTCCGCCTTCGGGATAAAGATCGCCTACGATCGCAGAGATGTTCGGTTTTAACAGACCGGTGCCCAGAACGATCAGGATCAATCCGACAAAGAACAGTATCTTTCCGCCGAAAAATCCCGAAAGGCCGATCGATAAATGGCCGCTCGTGATCAGCACAGCGCCGTACATGATCGCGCGACGCAGCCCGAGCAGCCTATCGGCGATCCATCCGCCGGGCAGTGACGAAAGATACACGCTTGCCGCGTAAATTCCAACGATCGCTGCAGCTTTAGGACGCTCAAAACCAAAACCGCCTTCCATCAGCGTGGCTGTCATGAATAAGATCAGCAGCGGCCTGATACCGTAGAACGAGAATCGTTCCCACATCTCGGTCATGAACAATGTGGGAAGGCCCTTGGGATGACCAAAGAATTCTCGGCCGCTAGTTGGATTGATGTCGTTCGCTCGTGCGCTCATTAAGTTTTTTCCTCAGCGAATATTTGAGAATTGGAAAGAGTTACGCAAATATAGCAGATTAACGTGTTTGCAAAAAAGGCAGTTTAGCCTTCACATCGAGATGGAACTATTTACGGATCTTGGAGATAGGATCGACGCTGCTTGGCGGGCGGTCGATTATGATGAGGAAAAGTTTCCGGGTATCGCGGCAGATTTTCTCCGCGATGAAGGCCTGCCGACGAAAGTAACGCCGTGGGACATTCTGGAATGGGGCCTTAAGCAAACCGAATTTCCTCGACAAAAGGACGCAAATGCAAATTTCGGCGATCCGCCGATAACCCTCTATACCGCTCCTAAGTTTTTCATCGACATTTATTTTTGGTTTGAGGGCACGACTGCCGTCCATCAACATTCGTTTTGTGGAGCGTTTCAAGTTCTTCATGGCTCCAGCATTCATAGCTGGTATAAATTCGAAACCTTGGAAACGATCAACTTATTTGTGAAACTGGGCGAGATGTCGCTGAAGGTTTGCGAGTTACTTGAGACCGGTGCCGTACAAGAGATTTGGGGTGGCCGGCAATACATCCATTCGCTTTTCCATTTGGATTCGCCATCCGCAACCATTTGTATTCGAACAGACAAGAGCCCGCTCGAACTTCCGCAATTTTCATATCACAAGCCGAATCTTGCGATCGACCCGTTTTACGATGAAGAAACGATCAAGAAAAAACTGCAAATAATTTCTGCCATGGCCAGAGCGAAGCGGCAAAACATGGACGAATGCGTTAACGAATTATTGGCCAACAGTGATTTCCAAAATACGTTTCAGATACTTCAGATGGCGCGCCGTGTTGTGAACGCCAACCAGATCGATTATCTTTTCGGCGTTGGATCGGGAAAAGCCAGTTTTGATTCGTATTTGGAAACGGCAAGGAAGCGACACGGCGAAAAGATCGACGCCTTGCAGGCGGTTTTTGGGCATATCGACCGATTGAACGAGATTCTGCATCGCCGCAGTTTCATCACGGATCCGGAACATCGGTTCTTTTTCGCCTTACTCCTTAACGTTGAAGGAAAAGAAAGAATCCTTTCCCTGGTCCAACAACGCTTCCCTGACGCGGAACCTCGTGAAAAGGTGCTTGATTGGGTGTTCGATCTTTCGCAGACACGTGTGGTCGGGGCGAATCAAAAAAACGCCCTCGGGATTGATCCGTTCGACGACATAGACCTCGCGATCTTTGAACATTTGCTCGAAGGCAGATCGAATGACGAAGCACTTAAGGCGATTCAAGGAGAATATCCTCCGGAAAAGCTTTCTGACCTGGGGGTACGTGTGAGCAAGGTAAGGGACGCAATTATCTTCGATCCGCTTTTCCGTTGAGATTTGCCCGCGCACCCGCTTTCAAATAAGATTGAAATGCATGCCCCTGTAGCTCAACGGTTAGAGCAGCAGACTCATAATCTGTTGGCTGTAGGTTCGAATCCTACCGGGGGCACCAGAAAAAATTAAAAGCCAAAAGGCGAATCGTTCCGTCCTCCTGAATGACTGCGGCGTTGATGACATCATCTCCCAAGAAGTCTATCGATGCTTTCCCGCTGCACCCGAATGTCGGATCAAGTATTCCGCTTACGCTAAACCTCGCGATCGCAACGTCGCTGCAAAGGACTTGCCTATCAAGAACCAAAAATGATCACGTATTTGCATGTTTGCAGTTTTGTAAATCATTGCTTTTCCCCTGGATCCGTCATAGCGAGCCTCTGTTGCAAAAGAGTCACTGCCTCCGTCAGTATTCGTCTGCCTTCTGCGGAGGAAAGTTCGATCATTTCATTGTTGCTCGTATCGTTTATGCGAATATCACGTTCGCTCCCCTCCGCGCCGCGCACTTCTGCGTACGAGCGTGATATCGGTGAGTCTCCCGTAATTATCTGAACTCTCCGCTGGAATGCGGTTATCTCAATTCGTCGGTATCGTTTCACCGTGCCTCCATCGAATAAATCCAGATGTGGGAGAGATGCTCATCCAAAGCGTCTTGATCTGACCGCTGTTATGGTAATTTCGGGCTTCCGCGGATCGCGATCAGAGTTCGATACGCAGAACATGGCCGATCGTCGAGCTAACGCTTCTGTTCGTTACATAAAGTGCCCCATCGCTGCCAATCGCTATCCCGCCGGGTGCCCTGAGTTCTCCTGGTGTTAATATTTCCGTACGTGTACCGTCCGGGGCGATTTGGACGAGCCGCCCAATGTTCACGGCGGCCAATCCGCTTCTTGCGATTTCCAGCACGTACAGTGTTCCGTCACCGGCAAAAGCGATGTCGATGATGTTGGTGAACCCGGAGTAGGCGACCACTGGCGTGCCACCTTGGATCGGTACCCGATAGACGTTTGCTATGCCGACCGTAAATGGAAATCCTGTCAATTGCCCGACATACAGGTCGCCGTCAGGGCCCAGAGCCACGGTGGTCGGTACGGCCTGAACCGAAACTGTTGAGCCATTCGGACGAGTGATCATGCGATCAGGAAACACCGCTAGGGTCGAGATCTCGCCGTTCGCCTTCACCTGATTCAAACAGTTTCCGCTTGCGTCCGTGTATATGACTTTGCCGGGTAACGCAAGAAGCCCATATGGATTGGAATCCGGAACAGCATGACCGTCCGGATTCGCGACCACCTCATACTCGCCGAGATCCTCTTCGAAGCTGAATTTCCCGCTTGGATTAAATCGGGCAAGCCTCGCAAAGTCGCGTCCGGCGGCACCGAAATTTTCGACCCTAGTAGCCGGGTTGGCCTCCAGACCAACAGTCACATATGCATTACCGAGACCCTGAAACGAAATGTCGTGCACACCAAACGCAGTCGTTGCATCGCCGCTGGGAGCAATAAGCGACGGCAAAGAATCTATAATGCGCTCAGCGCTGCCCGTAGTAATGTCGATCCTTGTTATTGATCCGCTTTGCGCGTAACAGGCCGGGGCACCATTTGCATGGAGACCACATGGGCCGGGTGAAGGACTGTCTGCGCCAGCCTCAACGACATAAAGCGAGCCGTCCGGCGCAAAATTCAGGCCCCTTGGATTGTGCAGCCCGCTGGCGATAACAGTGGCAGATGCAGTCCTAGTAAGCGGCTCAGCTGCCGAGTTCGGCGCGGTCAAATACACGCTGAAGGTAGCAATTGACAATACAAGCGCAAGCAGCCTTGTGAACAATAAAACGCTCCAGTGTTTTCGGTTGTGTTTGGTAGACATAATCTTTCTTCTCCTTTCGATCTTTATTGGAATTGTCAGTGAAGTTTCACATTACGAGGTGGAACTCTGCAGGTAACGAAGGAAACGGGAAATATTGGTGAAAAAAAGACGAAATTGGGGCTGTTTGTGTTAGGATTTGCTGTCAACAGCAACAAAAAAGTGCCTCACCACTTATCAAACGGGTTTTAGGGCTTTGATATGCAGAGGTTGGCTCACGAGATTTACTCTTTCGGCGAGTTTCAACTGGATGTAACGCGTGGAGCGTTATATCGCGGGAACGAAGAGCTAAAGCTGCGCCCGAAATCATTCGACGTACTTAAATATCTAACCGAAAATCAGGGCCGACTTGTCACCAAAGACGAGATAATCGACGCCATCTGGAAGGGGACGGCCGTCACCGATGATTCGCTCGTGCAGTGTCTGAAGGACATCCGCAACATACTCGGTGATCAGGGACAGTCCATCATCCGCACCGTACCGCGCCGTGGTTACATATTTGAAAAAGAAGTCAGAGAAAGCACGCCGGCAACGATTTATTGCGACGAAATGAGGGATGTTCGCATTGTTATCGAACAAGCCGAAGAAAACGACGACCAAGACGCCATCGAGACCCATTTGACTCAGAGCGGGTCATTTGCGTCCGCTATCGCGAAACAAATTGACGAACGAATGTTGAGCACCTTCATTGGTGAAACTGCTTCCTCCAAGAGCGATGCAGCTGGCATAAGTGTCCGTGACCGATTCCGACAATATCAACCTGTCATAATTACAGGGTTTGCTACTCTCGCATTTGCCGTTATTGCTTTCACCGCGTGGCAATCTGGTTCAAGCAATAATGCAGCTGAATATTCGCCGGTTATGGCGGCTATGCTGTTTCAAAACGTCGATGTAAGAAGTCTTACGCACGTCGGAAACATTATGGACAGTGCGATCTCACCTGACGGAAAGTGGATCGCCTATACGACTGGGAATGCCGGACGTGAGAGCTTGAGCCTTCGTCAGGTCTCCACTGACAGTACGCAGCAGATCATAGCGCCGACCGATATGCATTACCTTGGGGTTTCATTCACACCCGACGGCGAATACGTCTATTTTCTTCGAGTTAATAGGGCCGATTCCGAAGCGTCCACGCTGTATCGAGTACCGACTTTGGGCGGCGTCCCGGAAAGAGTTTCAACCGATATGGATTGGTGTCCGACTTTTTCGCCTGATGGCAAACAGATGGCCTTTATTCGTAATTCGGAATTCCAAAATGAAAGCGACTTGATGGTTGCGAGTTCGGACGGATTAAACGAACGAAAACTCGCTACGCGGCTCTATAACGAACCCTATACATATCCGGCTTGGTCACCAGACGGAACTGCGATCGCCGCCTCGGCTGGAAGCGTAGAACTTGGCGACTCTTTCAGGGATGTTGTCACAGTGAATGTTTCCGATGGCTCGGAACGTCCGCTAACCGTCAGAAAATGGTATTGGATCAGCCGCCTTGCATGGCTTTCAGACGGCAGCGGTCTGATTGTTGTTGGCAATCCGGAAAAAAGCCTTCTTTACAGCCAATTATGGATGTTTTCCTATCCAAATGGTGAGGTCAGACAGGTCACA
>JBJMGN010000286.1:0-6019 GCA_045807885.1 Pyrinomonadaceae bacterium
ATTCCATCATTACCCTGAATGAGTAGTCAACGCCTCGCAAAACAGCGGCGAACCGCGCCGCCTCATCTCCATGATGTGGATCTAATCCCATAAAGTTTTTCTCCTAGTCAACAATTTGATTTCTTTAATGGGCAGTCATACACAAACCCGCATCCTGTTTCGTATGTGTAGGTGCATCATTCTAAATTGGCCATATGGACAACAATCGGGGAGCCCCCTGCACTCTTTACCGCTTCGACAAGCGTTACAAGTTGGTTGTACTTACAGGATTTAGCAACTTTTAGAATGACCGTGGTTTCCACCTCACCGGTACTTTCATTAACCACACCGCTCCCTTTTCGCATTTCGAACACTTCGCTAAGTTGCTTTTCTAGCGCGTCGTAGTCGGAAAAATTCATCATATTTAGCGACACGCGGCCCTTTGCGTCCAACACGACAACCAGCGATAACGGGTTTGGCTTTTGGTCTGTAGAGGTGATGGTTGGCGAAAATAGTACTATTTCTTCAACGCCGCTTGGGTGTGTTGGAACCTTTACTAATAGCACCCCTCGATTTGGGTTATTTTTCGTGGTCAATTGCGGTTGATTTATAACTAACGCAATTTTCTCGATATCTGCTTTTTGAATGCCTTCAAAAACACTCAAAACATTTTCATAGGCGGCGTCAGCATCGGCTTTGAAATAGACCTTTTGTTTATCAGCGGAAATACCTTGAGCAAAGTGATCTTTCAAGAGTTTGGGTAGCTCTTCCTTAGATATAAAAGTTTCGGAACTTCTTACTTTTGAATCAGGGGAATAATGCTCGCGAAACAATTTATTCTCGTTTGTAAGCGTCACTATCATTGATTCTTTCGCATAAAGGTTTTCGTCGATGGGGCCAATACTGACCGGAAGTTCGACGAGCTCATCAATACTGGTGTCTTTAGAACTGGATGATTTGCATCCGAGAACCACCGCAAACGCTATTGCTGACGCACAGACAAGGTTGGAATAAGTATTCATGCGTTTTTCCCTACATTCCGAGCATGATCGAATCTCCATCAATCGGTCTTAATGCTTGCAAACAACACTAAAAATTACGCCGTCGCCGGTTCATTTCGGTACCTGCGGACACCCGAAGGTTTCAGAACTGACCCATTTGGCGTAGCTTGAACCGTAAGTCCCACCGCCGGCATAGTCCTGGATTATGTTGACGTACCAGACTTCGCAAAATGGATCGTCGGCGCTCGGGTTCTTGCCGTATACTGCGCCATATTTGAACCGATTCTTAGGAATTCCAAATGCGTCCTTGTCAATTATCCAAGCCGCGCTTTGGAGGCCGATTTTATGAACGACTATGCCGGGCATTTCCGAGAGCGCTGCCTTCATTAACCGCTCTTCGGCCGGATTACGAACGGGATAGGCGCTCGGATTTGGCAAATACGAAGTCAGTTTTTCCGAAGCGATCTTGCCGATTTCGTCGAGATTGTCGTCGAACCACTTTCGGAACTTCGGTTGAAGGTTGGTCCACGTTTTCATCTTTTCGGCACGGTACTTTGGCGAAATCGATGCATTGAACCAATCGTATTCATAACCGGAACCAGTGACGATCCGTTTGCCGCTGCCCGGGACATAGGCTTTGACCTGCTTTAGGACCTCCTTCACCGTGTCACGCTCCGACAAATAAGCCGGATTCTTAACCTCGCCCCAGTCCAAATTGTCCGAACCGGCGGCGGCCGAAGAGTTTTGTTCGCCATTTCCGTTCGAACTTGATCCTCTGTTACTCGTCGGCATAGGAGTCGCGGATGGTTTAGCTTTCTCTATTTTTGGAATCTTGGGAATAGATATAGGAAACTGCGCAGAAGCGGACAAATGCAGAACAAAACCGACTGTTGCGACAATAGTTGACGTTAATATCTTTTTCATGATTTCTCCTTTTTAGGGAATTAGCGAGACGCGGATCATTCTTCTTTTCCCCGGCCAAGCCACGACCTCCGAAGTTCAACTTACCGCCCCGCTCACTGATTTGGGTTGTCATTGTGCCCAGACTCTGACGCTCCCGCGAGCAGGCTCACTGCCGCCGGTCGCAGTGAGGTATATTCCCGATTCCGGAAGAAAGTCGATCACACGACATAACTCCTCCTGGCTTGTGGAACGAACGGTTGTGAAGCCAAGTAAAATGCCGTCGAAAGAAGAAAAGTCGAGGACGTCGGGGATAGAGTTATCAGTGATAGCTACCGCAAAATTGGGCCCGTATGAACACATTTTTATTCGCGAATAGCCACGAACGTCGATCTGCCATTCGCGTTTGCCGTAAGCCGGTATCTCAACTCCATTTGCCCTTAACAGTTCAACCGTCCGCTTAGGAACGACCTGAACCGGAACGGGATTTGCGCCTGAATTGGCTACAACGACTGACGTCGTTTTCGCCCCGGAACCGGCTTGAGCAAAGGCACTGCTTTGTAACAGGGTCAAGACAATGAAGAAGACGCCGATCACGAGGAGATCGGTTCGAATCGTTCCCATTTTAATGATTTTCATATTGGATTCCTTTGTATTTCCATGACAAGAGAGACTTTTCATGCGTAACGTTTTCCCTGTATAATCGCTTCGACGTTTTCACCGATAAGACGATTGACATCATTCCGCAATGTGATCGCAATTTTTTACGAAGAGCGGATAAAAGTCCTAAAAATCGCGGTGAAAAGATGTAAAAGTTTCTAAAAACCGCAAATGGATACCGAAGTGCCTTTGTTTTACGAGTTTGACGAGTTCCGGATCGACGTCGAGCGAAGGCTTTTGTTGCGCAAAGGCGAGCTTGCCGCTCTTACTCCAAAGGTGTTCGATCTGCTTTTGGTATTCATTGAACATCGGGGCGAAATACTCGAAAAGGACCTGTTGATGGAGCTACTGTGGTCGAACAGTTTCGTCGAAGAGTCCAATCTCGTCCAGAACGTTGCGGTTCTCAGGCGGGCCTTAGGCGAGAAATCCAAAGAGAACAAATTTATCGTTACGATCCCGGGCCGCGGTTACCGTTTTATCGGTGATGTGACGAGTACGAACGGTAAAAGTGGCAGGACCGCCGAATCGTTCAACAGGACTCTGGAACCGGTCATGCGGTCCGCGGGCTCGAATGTCCTGCCCATTCGCCGATCAAATTTTGGAAGCATCGGCGTTGCACAAGATAAGCTGGAGTTGGCCGAACCGGTCGTTTCACATCCGATTCATGCTCGGTCTGAGGCGACCGTAGTAGGATCAAGACCTAGGCCGGTGCGGAGATCATTGTTTTACGTCGCCGGAGGATCTTTCATTGTTCTTGCCCTGGTAGCGATCGGCAGCTACTCTTTCCGTAGCAGCCCGTCGCCGCCTACTGTAGCCGCCGGCTCAACGTTGGCTGTCTTGCCCTTAAAACCGGTAGCGTCAGAGTCGCGGGATCCCATCATCGAGTTTGCTATAGCAGAGTCGTTGATCCTTAAGATAAGTACAGCACCAAACCTGATCGTTCGCCCGTTAGGAACAGTTAGAAAATACGTTGAGCTCGATAAGGATCCCATCAATGCCGGAAAAGAGCTGAACGCCGATTACGTCCTTTCATCCAATTACCAACTTGTGGATGGCAAGATCAGGGTTACCTCGCAGTTGTTCAATATTCAAACTGGTAAGGTCGAGGCAACATTTAAAGCGGAGAGCGATACGCAGGAAAAGTTTGCGATGCAGGATGCGGTTGCGAACGAAATAGGCAATGCGATGTTTCGCCAGTTTGGCCAACCTGGGACGACTTTTGCGGCCTCAAGGGGAACAAATAACGAAGAGGCATACCGACTATACCTTCAGGGGCACTATCTCGTCGAAAAGAAAACGATCCCCGATGCTGCCCGCGCGATCGAGCTTTTTGACTCCGCAATAAGTTTAGATCAGAACTTTGCTCAAGCATGGGCCGGCAAGGCAAATGCTCATTGCACATTCGCGCATATCGGCGGAATTCAACCGAAAGTTGCATTTGAGTCTGCCCGTCCGGCTCTCAAAAAAGCTTTCGAACTCGATCCGAATCTGGCCGAGACATTGGCAGTGGCTGGTTTTATCACTTATGACTACGATTGGGACTTCGAAAAGGGTCTTCAATACCTTCGTAAAGCGATCGAATTAAATCCAAAGTATGAAGCTTCCGCTCGGGCTTACGCCTCACGCTTAGCATCGAACGGGCAATACGATGAAGCTATCCGGCAGATAAAGGCCTCGATAGACATGTTTCCCAACAGTATTTTTCATCAGGCCGATTACGCGCACATACTTTACCGCTCTCGCAGATATGACGAAGCGATCGCGCAGATCCACCGTGTTTTGGAGATGGATCCGAATATGAGTTGGGTCCGCCGTTTGGCTTGGGTCAGTTACCACTTAAAGGGCGACCATAATAAAGCGTACGAGTGGTTTATAAAAGTTCAGGAATCGAACAATGTAGACCCAGCGATCATTCAAGGTTACCGCGAGTTGTTTACATCGGATGGATGGGGCGGCGTTTTAAAAAGATATTCCGAGGTCGTTCGAGCCAGATCGAAACCTGCAGATTACGATCCCAACGCCGGCAACGTTGTTTTCGCATCGTCGCTCGTCGGCGACAAAGACACCGCATTTAGATTCCTTGAAACGTCGCTCCGACAACGTGATCTATGGATACCTTTACTCCTCCGTGATCCTGTCTACGACAACCTTCGCGACGACCCTCGTTACGCAAAACTACTCCGAAGTGCCGGGCTTCCTGTTTAAGTAAATCGAGTTTCTTTTTTGATTCCGGATTCGGCCCTACTTTGTCCAATTCATTACATTCATTTAAAATAAAGTCTTTTTCTGATTGAACATTCATGAAACAGACTTATATAAACGAACTAAAGGAACAAATCGGCCAGGAAGTAACGCTGAAAGGTTGGCTTTATAACACGCGTTCGAGCGGAAAGCTCGTTTTTTTGCAGCTTCGCGATGGCACTGGGATCGTCCAGTGCGTAGTTTTCAAAGGAAACGACGAAGGGGTTTTTGAAAAGGCAAAGGCACTGGGACAAGAGTCGTCGCTGATCGTCCACGGTACAGTGAAAGCCGACGACCGATCGCCGATCGGTGTGGAAGTAGATGTGAAGGACATTGAAGTGTTGCAGAACGTGCACGAATATCCCATCACGCCAAAGGAACATGGGACTGAGTTCCTGATGGACCACCGCCATCTTTGGATCCGATCGAAAAAGCAGAACGCGATCCTGAAGGTTCGGCACACGATCATCAAAGCGGTCCGTGATTATTTTGATTCGAATGGTTTCATCCTTGCAGACACGCCGATCTTTACACCGGCGGCATGCGAGGGCACTACGACTCTTTTTGAAGTCGATTACTTCGGCGACGACAAAGCTTATCTGACTCAGAGCGGCCAGCTTTATAACGAAGCGACCGCAGCGGCTTTCGGCAAATCGTACGCGTTCGGACCAACGTTTCGAGCCGAGAAATCGAAAACGCGACGGCATCTGACCGAGTTTTGGATGGTCGAGCCCGAAGTCGCCTATGCAACCTACGAGGACATGATGGACCTCGGCGAAGGGCTGATCCTGCACATTGTAAAAAGTGTTCTCGATGAACGTCGAACGGAATTGGAAGCTCTCCAACGGGATGTTTCAGTACTCGAAGCCATCAAAGGGCCGTTTCCGCGGCTTCATTACGACGACGCCGTCAAGATGCTTCAGGAAGGCCATGCAAACGGCGAGCTCGAGAACAATTTCGAATGGGGTGGCGATTTCGGCGCTCCCGACGAAACCTATCTTTCAAGTCAGTTCGGCTCCCCGGTCTTCGTGCATCACTTCCCCACCGCGATAAAGGGTTTCTATTTCGAGGTCGACAAAGATCGCCCGGAAACCGCTCTGGGCATCGACTTGCTCGCGCCCGAAGGCTATGGCGAGATCATCGGCGGCGGCGAGCGCGCAGCTTCGCTCGAATATCTTGAAAAACAGCTTGAGGCACACAACCTGCCCCGTGAATCGTTCGAATGGTACCTCGATCTC
>JBJMGN010000287.1:0-5081 GCA_045807885.1 Pyrinomonadaceae bacterium
GGTCTTTGCCTCAGCTGTCGCCGGTTTCTGCTCGCCGATCTGCTTGATCACGATTGCCAAGTCGCGCGGCACGGCGTTAATAACCGTAACCAGACGCTGGGCCTGTGCGTTGAGCACGAACAACAGCTTGGAAATAAGCTCTTCCTTCGAAGGCAAATTCGCGATCACATTCAATTTCGCGAGATCGACAAGGCTTCCATCAACAACGCCCGTTTTGAACGTGTAAATATCGGCGTTGTCCTTCATGAACTTCGAGACAGCCTTGGTAAGAATGACCGGGTCGTTCTCGGTCCATGCGATCGCGGTCACGCCCTTGAAATGATCAGACGCCTGTTCAAAATCGGTACCTTTGACCGCACGTCTTGCGAGTGTATTTTTAACTACCTGATACTGTGCCCCTGCGTCTCGCAGGCTATTGCGAAATTCCTGATCTTTCTGGACAGAGAGCTTAGTAAAGCTCATCACCATTGCGGATTTCGACGCAGCCAGCGATGCTGTGAGGGCATTTAGATCGTTCTGTTTTGTTTCTCTGGTTTTCATTTCTCTATTCCCTCACCTCTTATACGTACGCTAATTCATCGAGCAAAACACCAGGGCTCATGGTCGCCGCAAGATTGATCTTTTTAAGATACCGGCCCTTGGCGGTGGTCGGCTTTGCCTTGATCACCGCGTTGATCAGCACCCGCGCGTTATCCTGAAGTTTTGATTCGTCAAACGAAACTTTGCCGACCGGCGAATGAATAACGCCCGTTTTATCGACGCGATATTCAACCTTACCGGCCTTTGTCTCTTCGATGGCCGTTTTTACGTCCATCGTTACAGTTCCTGTTTTAGGATTTGGCATCAGGCCTCGAGGACCGAGGACCTTACCCAATTGGCCAACCTTGCCCATCATGTCGGGCGTAGCGATCAGGGCGTCGAAATCAAGCCAACCGCCCTTGATGCGTTCAACGATATCGTCACCGCCGGCTTCATCAGCACCTGCCTCTTGTGCTTCGCGGATCTTGTCGCCTTGCGCAATGACCACGACCTTTTTGGCGGTACCGCCGAGACCGTGCGGAAGCACGATCGTGCCGCGAACAAGCTGATCTGCCTTTCGCGGATCGACGCCCAGCCACATGGTCAATTCGACAGTCTCGTCAAACTTCGCGAATGCGACCTCTTTCAATTTCGATACCGCTTCTTCGAGCGTGTATCTCTTGTTCGGCTCAATTTTTTCCAGAGCCGCAAGATATTTCTTTCCTCTTTTCATTTTACCTCCAGGTGTTAGCGAGCAAACGAGTTGCTCTCCCTTTCTTAGTGTTTGCGGATCGCACTTGGCTGCGGCAGTAAAATCAACCGCCGTTTGCCTACAGCCCGCTGCCTACTCTACTGTCAGTCCCATCGATTTCGCGGTACCCTCGATCGTTCGCATCGCGGATTCGAGGTTTGTCGTATTCAGATCGGGCATTTTCTTTTTCGCGATCTCTTCGATCTTTGCTCGAGAGATCTTTCCAACCTTTTCCTTGTTCGGCTTACCGCTTCCCTTTGGAATTCCAGCCGCTTTGCGAAGCAAGTCGCCTGCAGGCGGTGTTTTCGTCTCAAAAGAGAACGAACGATCACCATATACAGTGATGACGACCGGAATTTTCATATCCGGATCGTCGTTCTGCGTTTTTGCGTTGAACGCCTTGCAGAACTCCATGATGTTAACGCCGTGCTGCCCAAGAGCCGGGCCGATCGGCGGCGCGGGATTCGCCTTACCGGCGGGTATCTGCAGCTTTATATAACCTGATATCTTCTTTGCCATTTCTTTTTTCGATTAACGATCCCTTTCGGGAATGTCCTCATTTAGTCTTCTTCTGCGAATGTAACTTTCTCGACCTCGAGGAAGCTCAATTCGTACGGGGTCGAGCGGCCAAAAATCGTGATCGACACCTTTAATGTATTTTTGTCCTCGTTCACTTCTTCTACCTTGCCGGTAAAGCTCGCGAATGGACCGGATTTGATTCGAACAACCTCACCGACCTCATATGAAAATTTCGGCTTCGGTTTTTCGGTCGTCACTTCGATGTTTCGGTCGATCTGGTCAACCTCTTCCTGTGAAAGCGGCGTAGGCTGCTTTCCGCCAAGAAATCCCGTAACTTTCGGTGTCGATTTGATCGCGTGAAACACGTTGTCAGGGATCTTTCCCTTTTCATCACACTCGATCTCGACCAGTACATAGCCGGGGTAGAACATTCGCTCGGAAACGTAGTCCTTATCGCCGCGTCGCTCCACGACCTTTTCCTTCGGAAGCTTTACTTCGGTGATCAAGCCGTCAAGCTCCAGGTCACGAATACGCGCATTGAGGCTCTCAACGACCTTGTTCTCGTGACCCGAATATGTGTGGATAAAATACCACTGCCTCATCATCAGATTTCCTTTTAGACCCCCGCGATCTTGCTTACGAGCCACGCAAGGCCGTCAAGCACGTAGACCCACGCTCGATCGATCAAAAACAAATAGATCGCGAAAAATATTACGTTGACCACGACGATTATCGTGGTCTTGCGGACCTCGTCGCTGGACGGAAATGTCGTGCGACGCATTTCCTCGCGCGTACTTGCGATAAATTCGCCGACGTTTCCTCTAGATTGCTTTTCTGCAGTTTCCGTCACTCTTAATCTCCCAAAAAAATCGGTATGGCAGGGGTACCAGGACTCGAACCCGGACCTAAGGTTTTGGAGACCTCCATGCTAACCATTGACACCATACCCCTGTATATCAATGGAAAACTGAAAATGAAGAATAAAAAATGTTTTGAATTTTCTATTTTCCATTTTCCATTTTCCATTTACTTGTTCTCTTTATGCAGCTGGTGCTTGCGGCAACGGCGACAGAACTTTTTGAACTCAAGCCTATTCGGCGTGTTCTTTTTGTTCTTTGTCGTGACGTAATTGCGCTCTTTGCACTCTGTGCACTGCAAAATAATGTTATCTCTCGGCATTTCCTAATTCCTTAATTCCAGATTCAAATCAATTCGGAATCTGTAATTCAATTTTTACTGAACGACCTCGGACACAGTGCCTGCACCGACTGTTCTTCCGCCTTCACGGATCGCAAAGCGTAGTCCCTTCTCCATTGCTATGGGTGCGATCAGCTCGATCTCCATCTGGATATTGTCGCCCGGCATCACCATCTCGACTCCCTGCGGCAGATGTGCAACACCGGTTACGTCAGTTGTACGGAAGTAGAACTGCGGGCGGTACCCGGTAAAGAAAGGCGTGTGACGGCCTCCTTCTTCCTTTGTGAGGACATATGCCTCGGCCTTGAACTTGGTATGCGGAGTTATACTTCCTGGTTTTGCAATGACCTGTCCGCGTTCGATCTCCTTTCTTTCAACACCGCGAAGCAGCAGCCCGACGTTATCGCCTGCCATCCCTGAGTCAAGCAGCTTCTTGAACATCTCGACGCCCGTCACGACAGAGTTTCGTGTGTCCTTTATCCCTACGATCTCGACCGGCTCGTTGACATTGATCGTTCCGCGCTCGATCCTTCCCGTCGCGACCGTTCCGCGGCCCTGGATGGTAAAGATGTCCTCGACAGGCATCAGGAACGGCTTGTCCGTCTCGCGTGCCGGCGTCGGGATATAGTCATCTACGGCCTGCATCAGTTCATCGACCTTCGGCTCCCATGCCGCATCGCCTTCTAAGGCCTTAAGGGCCGAGCCCTGGATGACGGGAATGTCATCGCCCGGGAACTCATAGCTCGAGAGAAGCTCTCTTACTTCCATCTCGACCAGCTCTAAAAGCTCGGCATCATCGACGGCATCGACCTTGTTCATGAACACGACCATCGCCGGTACCCCGACCTGGCGTGCCAACAAGATATGCTCGCGTGTCTGCGGCATCGGGCCATCTGTGGCCGCGACGACGAGAATCGCTCCGTCCATCTGTGCGGCTCCCGTTATCATGTTCTTGACATAATCGGCGTGGCCCGGGCAATCGACGTGTGCGTAATGGCGGTTAGCGGTCTCATACTCGACGTGTGCCGTAGCAATGGTGATGCCGCGAGCTTTTTCTTCCGGTGCATTATCGATAGAATCGAACGCACGCACCTGGATCTTCGGGTTGTGCTTTGCCAGTACCTTTGTAATAGCGGCCGTCAGGGTCGTCTTCCCGTGATCCACATGACCGATCGTCCCAATGTTCACATGCGGCTTGCTGCGATCGAATTTCTCTTTGCTCATCTTCTCTCCTATTTGTTATTTCAAATTTGAAATTTCAAATCTCGAACTTAATTACTTGCACCCTTTACTTTCGCGATGATCTCTTCCGCAACGTTTCGCGGAGCCTCCGCGTAACGCTCAAAGTGCATCGAGCTTGTCGCCCGGCCCTGTGTCGAAGAACGAAGGTCGGTCGTATAACCAAACATCTCGGAAAGCGGCACGAACGCCGTTACGACCGAAACATTGCCCGGACGCGGCTCCATCTTGTCGATCTGGCCGCGGCGTCGATTCAAGTCGCCATTGACCGCACCCATATATTCTTCCGGTGTGACAACTTCGACCTTCATGATCGGCTCGAGCAGAACAGGTTTCGCTTTCTTAACGGCGTCCTGAAATGCGAGCGAACCCGCAATGTGGAATGAACGCTCGTCCGAGTCAACTTCGTGATACGAACCGAAAACAAGCCGTGTCCTGATGTCGACCAGTTCATATCCGGCCAGGAAACCACGCCGCATTGCATCGCGAACACCCTCGCTCACGGGCTTGATGAACTGACGTGGAATCGCGCCTCCGGTGATCTTGTCCTCGAATACGAAGCCCTCGCCCGGTGCCGGTTCGATCTCGAGTTCGACGTGGCCAAATTGGCCGCGGCCGCCGGACTGCTTCTTGAAAATTTCCTTTCCGGGTGCCGGCTGTGTGATGGTCTCGCGATAGGCAACCTGAGGTTTTCCTACGTTTGCCTCAACGCCGAACTCACGCTTCATTCGATCGACAATGATCTCGAGGTGAAGCTCGCCCATACCGGCAATGATCGTCTGGCCGGTGTCATGGTCGGTCGATACCTGAAATGACGGGTCTTCCTGTGCAAGACGGTTCAAAGCAATGCCCATCT
>JBJMGN010000288.1:0-4122 GCA_045807885.1 Pyrinomonadaceae bacterium
CACCAGGCCTGCTTGAAGCAGTTGTGGTGAAAATCGATCAAGGGTCGATTGCGAAAAACCGCTGAAAGTTATCGGAGTAGCGATGGGACGAAATGCCTGGCCTGCAACCGCCATCAGCATCGAGTTCGGCGACATGCCGGAAACAAGGCCGCTGTCCACTGAAAGGAAATCAGGGAGTCCAGTCTGAGTACTCGCTGAAACGAGTTCGCCGAACGAGTATTTTCGCGGTTCGGTAGATGCGGTTTGGACGGCATTCTTTTTCTCGAAGATCGAGATCATTTGCTCGATCGGCGTGATGCCGCAAATTGGCTCTTTCGAGAAAGGAAAGCTATATGAGATGGCTCCGACCAATTTGCCGCCAATATAGACCGGGGAACCGGACATCCCGGCAAAAACACCGGTACGATCAGCTGGCCCGCCGCTGATGCGTCCGACGATCATGTCTTGCTTCGGCCCAACCCCGCCGGGCACGACGCCGAGGATCTCGACATTGAACTCTTCGGGCTCAGTACCCCGAAAGACCGTACGTGCGGTGCCTTTCATGCCCTCGCGCACTTCACTGAGCGGCAAAAAGCCGGCAGAGGCCGAACTAACGGTGCCGGCAGCCATTTGTTGGCCAAAAACACTGCTTATTCCGAAAAGGACGAATAGAGCCGAAATATGTAAAAAAATGTATTTCATTGTTAAAAATATCTACCGTTCAGCGTGATTTATGGTAGCATTTTAGATGGCATTCCCGAAGGTTTTTCTGCCACCGCTTTCTCTGCTGCTTTATTCCTCAGACTGACAATCGATAGTCTTCAACGCAAATGGCTAGAACTACGCGCTTATTAAAGAGCTTTTCCGGGCTTGTGCTTCCGGTTTTGATACTCGTTACGGCCGCCGTCGGTTCGGCATCGGTATGGTTGCTGCACGAAATGTCGCGGCCGAAAAGCTCGACATTTTTAGTAACACCGCAGAAATACGGCCAGCTTAGTTCCCGCGGTGCCCAGATAACGGATGAAAACTGGCAGAATAACGACGGAACACCGTCGCGGGGTTGGCTGCTTCGTGGCGATCCAAATGCACCTGCGGTCGTACTGCTTTATAAGTACGGAGCAAATCGATCACACCTTTTAAATCTCGCAGTCAAGCTAAACGAAGCAACGAATTACACGGTTCTGATGCCCGAAATGCGTGGGCATGGCGAGAATCCGCCCGTCAAGGACTCTTCATTCGGTGGCTGCGAGGCCGACGATCTGGGATCTGCGATAACGTATCTCAAAGGATTGAAAACACCCGATCAGAGCCCGCTTGTTGGTGATCAGTTTGGCGTTTACGGCCTTGAACTTGGAGCGTTGGCGGCTACCTTCGAGGCAGCAAAGAATCCGAATATAAAAGCGATGGTTCTGGACTCCGTGCCAAGAGATTCGGACGGCGTTCTTGAGGGCAGTATTTCCCGGCGGTTTCCGTTCGCAAGTTCGCTAACGGCAAATATAGCCCAACTGGGAACTGCAGGGTATTATTTTGACGGCTGTTATCGGCGGGTACCTGCATGCGATGCTGCGAGACAGATTGCTGGAAAGAAGGTCCTCCTTCTCGGCGGTATCGACCAGCCGGAACTCCAGGAATCGACAAACAAATTGAGCAAATGCTTCCCGTCGAGCACGGCGGTCGACAGCAAAACGGACCTCAGCCCATCAGGATTCAATATGGCCGGAGCGTCGATCGAAAGCTCAGAGGCGTATGACCAACGGGTGATCGATTTTCTACGCACCTCGCTATCGCCGCTTTAAATTACAGGTCGAGTTTTTTATTGCTGTGGCCGTTGGATTTCGCCATTTCGGTGATCTCGGCACTCGTTTCCATTTGGTCTGCGGCACTCACGAGCATTTTTTTGAGGCCCTTTAGCCGTTTTATCGTCGAATCCATTTCAAGGAAACGGTATTTCTTTTTGTTATCAAAACTGAACGCTGCCGTAACAAGGAAGGACATCGGCTCGGGAGCTGCGCGTTCGATCTCAGGAAACTGACCACGGTTACCGCTCATCTTGAAAGCGGCGCGTGCGATACGTTCGAACAGGGCGAAAACTTCATCGGCTGCCTTTTGCTGTTGAGCGGCGTTTTCGATCTCGTCCTCGAAGAATTCGACCTCGCCGACGAGATAAGGTTTGTCAGTGTCAACGTAGTTAAGTAACCGGTAACGCACCAGGCCATTGGTTAAGATATTCGACCTGCCGTCCGGCATTGTTTGCACTTCGCGGACCTCTGCCACACAGCCGACGGTACCGATCGCAGGCCGCGAATCAAACTCATCCTTCGGTTCGAAAAGATGAACTCCAAAGAGGTTGTTTGTGGACGTCGCATCCGAGAGCATTTCACGGTAGCGTGGCTCGAAGATGTGAAGTGGAAGGATCTCGATCGGCAAAAGCACAAGCGGAAGCGGAAACAGCGGAAGCTGTCGGACCTCTTTCACCTTTTCCATTGCTTCTGACATTAAGAATCGAGCATCGAATTTGGGTGACCGTTAAACATCGGCGACCTGAGCAGCTATAAATTCAGCGATCTTTTCGGGTTCATCGTCACTGAGGGCCATACGCTTTGCACCGACAACCGCATCTGAGATCGCTGTTCGATTTTTCGAGAATCGTTTATCTTTCGCAACTATCAATTCCACGACCCTTCGTTCAACGCGTTCGCGGCCTTCATCTTCCTGCGAATCGTACATCTCGCCGATCTCGACTGGTATCGAAACATTTTTGATCCTTACGTGCAATGCACCGGTGATCTTCATCACCCCATCCCGGATCTTCTTCATTTCCAGCAGCGAATTTGGAAATCCAAGCTGACCGGTGAGAGTGACCTCGATGATCGGTGCGGGCCTTCCTTCTTCTGCTGCACGAGCTTTCAATCGAACGTCCTCCAGTAACGCATCGGTGACCAACTTCGCTTCGGTAAATCTCGTCACGTCGAAGGTTATACGCTGGAAAGGCCGATGATGATAATCGGTCATATGCTCGACCGAAAACGAATTGTCATCTGTAACTGTAACAAGAAACGCTCCACGTGTTTCGCGGTATTCGCTTATGTTCGTTACCTCGATCGACCCGGGATTGAACGCCCAATTGTCGATCTCGTAATGCATGTGCGTATGGCCGAGAGCAACGTAGTCCGTAACGTCCTTCAGCTTCTTCAACGACTCGATAGACAACGCAGGAATCGGATGCATCTGGTGGCCTTCTACATCCGTGTGCAACAACAGAATGTGAAAAGCTCCCTCACGCCTGTTCGTTCTGATCGAGTCGGTTAGTTTCGGAATTGCGATATTGCCTTGAGCTCCGTACCAATGGGAACCGAATATTCGTGTCTGTCCTATATCCAGATAGCCGCCGCGTTTCGTCTCAGGGTTCCAGACTGAGTAGATGATCTCGCCTTCGAGCATTTCGGGTTCCAGGAGGTGGACAAAGTTCCAGTTAGCTAAGGATCGCAGCCAACTATAATCGCTGTCGTTGTAATGCTGGTCGTGATTGCCCTCAATTGCGATTACAGGAATCCCTTGGTCCTTCAAAAGGTTGAGCCCCTCGACAGCATAGTTCATCGTCTCGGGCGGTACGGCCTTCTTATGAAAGAAGTCGCCGCACATGATAACGAAATCAACACGCTCCGCGACCGCATAACGCTGAATCACGTCTATCCACGCGTCAAAGAAATCACGCGGGCTCTCCGCCAACTGGTACCGTGTACAGCCCAGATGCACGTCAGCAATGTGCAGGAATTTCATTTACACAAATTTTATCACAGCGATTATTCAAACACTTGTAGGCGGGTGGAAGTGTTTAAATGTTTGAAATGTTTACGGAACTACGGTTTGAGTGCCTGAGAATTGCCGATGTCTTCGAGGTGTTTGACGATCTTTTGAATTAGCCACTCAGGGGTTGAGGCACCAGCGGTAACACCTACTTGTTCCGCACCTTCGATATCGGAAGGGTTGATCTCTTCTTCGGTTTCGATAAGGAAACTCTTTTCGCACTGTTCTTTGCAAACGGCAAGGAGCTTGACGCTGTTCGAAGAGTGCCGTCCGCCGATAATGTAGAAAGCATCGACCATACCTGCTAGTGCCCGTGCGGCTTCCTGCCTGTCACGT